>JACJYL010000001.1:4600000-4696174 GCA_020636105.1 Lewinellaceae bacterium | reverse complement strand
GATCAAGGGTCACATTAAAGCCAAGTGTATAAATGTGTGTGTTTCCAGCTGTGAGGGTTTTTGTTCCAAAGTTGATTGGAACAGGGGGTGCGTCCTGGAAGGCCGGACCGTTACCGAAACCGCCATTCACATCGACGAAGGTATAATCCCATGCCGTGATGGTCACGTCGTCTTCAAACAATGGAGAATCTGTCAGGGTGTAATCTCCTGAAACGGCTCCATTATTTGTTACTTCAACGGTGTAGGTTACGTAGTAGCTGCCATCAGGCTGTACTACCGCGGATACGAACGTCTTGTCAAGGGTGATAACCGGCAGCTGGATCAAAGCAGGATCATGATCATCCTCATCGGTGGTCGGATTACCGTCACCTGGGGTTCCAGAGCCATTGCCATTCACGGCATTATCTGCCGGAGAATTAGGTTGACCACCTGCATCGTTCGTATTATCCTGATCAGGGGTACTATCAATATCAGGCTGATTCAGCGGGTTTTCTGCATGACTGATCTCAGCATAATTTACAATACTGGATCCTTCGTAATCAGCGTCAATATTAAATGAAATGGTAATAGTGGCAGAACCGCCATTCGCCGCAATTGGCCCCGCAATGGTTCGTGTTGCCAGGTTTCCACTTTGAGACCAGGCCCCGTCACTTAATGTTAATCCTGTGGGGATATAATCGGTAACCTGAACATTAGTCGCTTCAAGGTCTCCCTGGTTGAATACCTCTATCTGGAAGGTTACTGAACCTCCCTGCTGGAATGGACCATTGCCTACAATCGTTTTGCGCAAAGCAAGGTCAAAATCACAATTTTGAATGGTGACCACTACAGAAGCCGTATCGGCACAGGTTGTACCATCGCCATCCGCCGATACAATTACATAGTATTCTGTCGTCTGTGACGGAGTAACACTAATGGTTTCACCGAGACCGATGAAATTACCATTTGAAGGTGCTCCATTATACCAAAGGTAGTTCAGGTTAGCCAAAGGATCACTTGGAGGAGGTGTACTTCCACCGGCATCCAGGGTAACAGAATACCCTGCACAAACAGGTTCAGAAGGCGCAGACGCATCCGCGACAGGATTGAGGTTTACATCCACAATCACCGTTACCATGTCAGAACGTTCACACAATCCGGTTGCATCTCTTACGGTCAGACGATAAGTTGTATTGAAAAGAGGACTTACATTGAGTGTTTCAGAGTTGGTACTACCGTCAATGGATGTAGGATCACCTGATACAATGGTCCAGGTAAAACTGCTACCAATGGAGTTCGAGCCATCGAGCACTGCATTACCCCCCTGGCAAACGGTTTGATCATCTCCTGCATCCGCAGTGATAGGTTCTCTAACCAGAATGGTTGTATTTGTTGTATTGTAACAACCATTGGCATCCGTTACCGAGAGTTCGATAAGATAAGAGCCCTGGTCAGTATAGGTTACTGACGCATTTGGCCCGCTGGCAGTACCCGGGGTAGCAGGTCCATTGAAAGTCCATGTATAAGTCGCTCCCGGGATGATCGGTGTTACAGAATATGAGGTTAGTTCGTTTGCGCAGATTTCTGCAGGCCCATTTATATTCAGGTCAGGAAGATCATTTACAGTTACCGTAACTGTAGTAGTTGTAAAACAACCATTGACATCTGTAATGGTTACGGTATAGGTTTTTGTCGCTGTCGGGCACACATGTTTAGTGGCTCCGGTTCCTAAACCATCACTCCATGAGAATACATAATCAGGAGCACCTCCGGTAGCGGTTGCGGTAAGATCCGCACATTCTCCAAGGCAGATGGTTTCAGGAGGGATGTTGCCTGCAACGGGTGGCTGGTTGACCGTTACCGTGGCTGTAGCTGTAGCGGTACATCCGTTGGCGTCCGTCACCATGACTTCATAAGTGGTGCTGGTGCCAGGAGATACGTTTTTGACAGCGCCGTTACCAAGACCATGATCCCAGGTATAAGTATAAGGTTCAGTGCCTCCTGTCGCAGAAGCGGTCAATACCGAATTTTCACCCAGACAAATTACAGCAGGCACTGCATTTGCAGAGAGGGACGGGCCATCTAAACTAATGATCGTTACACTTCCGGTTGCCGTACAACCCTTGGAATCGGTCACCGTTACGGAATAAGTACCAGGCGCCAGTCCTGTTTTGCTTGGTCCGGAACCCAGACCATTGCTCCATGCATAGGTATATGGTGCCATGCCGCCATTACCTGTTGCGGTGGCCGTACCGTTTTCATCTCCACAGCTCGCATCCGTTTTGTCGATAGTCACTGTTGGATTTGGATTTACCGTTACGGTAACCTCAGCCTCTCCAGTACAACTATTGGCATCTGTGACCGTAACATAATAAGTTGTTGTTTGGCCAGGGGTGACATTTATCGTCTGTGAGGTTGCGCCGGTGCTCCATAAATAGGAGAACGGTTCTGTTCCAAAAGAATTGCTGGCTGTAAGAATAGCCGATCCTCCTGCACAAACCGTCAGACAATCTCCAAGACCAGGTCTTCCAACGAGGGTATTTCCTGAAAGATCGATATTAAAATCTCCGGTAGTACTGCTTAGCAGCGTCGACCCCGAATTAGGTTGGCTCAGGATGGTAAAATCGAGCCATCCGGAAGCGCCAAAGACCGCAGCATTATTGAGGTTGGCACCAGTACCAACCTGGAAAGAAGCGCCGTACCCTACAAATTCTACCATGCTGCCCGCCAAATCACTGGCTCCGATAAGGTAACCATGCATGGTTGGGTAATAATACCAATCACTGTTATCGAGGTTGCCCACACATTGGGTATTTTCTTTAGGACTGCCCGCCGGAGCAGAGAAAACTCTGCCACTGAATACGGTTTCAATCTGAAATACCAAATTGGGGTTGGAATTATTTACAGCCTCCATTTGGAGTACTGCACTGCCGTTATTGTATTCCCTGAAAGTAGCATTCTGAATGGACCAGTGTTTTTGAGTCGTCCAGTTGTCCAACAAATTGCCTGAATAGAATCCGTAATTTTGGGAACCGCAGGTTTGATCACTATTGGATGCTGTCCGGTTTTCAACAGGATCGGAATCACAGGTAATATAAACATCAGGTCCCAGTTCATTGACCAGGGTTACTATTCCCAGGTTTACCGGACAATCGTTATTGCCCCAACGTACATATAAACTGTAGGTTCCAGCAGCAAGGTTACTAAAACTTGCCGTACCCACATTGTCGTTCACATTTAAAGGATAAGTACTACCGCCGTTTTTACTAAATTCTATGGAAGTCTGGTCAGGGTCATTCGGGAAGGTAAAGGTGATGACGCCATTATCTGCTCCGCAGGACGGATTCGTAGAGGTGACCGTGACATCCGGTAATTCAATTACATTTACCGTTACGGTAGCTGTAGCGGTACAACTGTTGGCATCGGTTACCGTTACTCCGTAGGTTGTGGTCATTGAAGGAGATACGGTTTTATTGGAACCGTTTCCAAGGCTATGATCCCAGGTATAAGTATAGGGTCCGGTACCTCCTGAAGCAGAAGCTGACAGTTGGGAATTTGCCCCCTGGCAAATGGTAGAAGGAACCGCATTCGCAGTCAATGACGGACCTGAAATATTGATAATGGTAACATTTTTATGGTCTGTACAGCCATTGGCATCAGTTACTGTAACTGTATAAGTACCCGGAGCCAATCCTGTTTTGTTGGGTCCTGATCCCAGACCATTGCTCCAGGCATAGGTGTATGGTCCTGTGCCTCCGGTGGCACTGGCCGATGCTGTTCCGTTATTATTGCCACAGGTAGCATTAGTTTTGGAAACAGAAACTGTCGGAGCCGGATGAACGGTTACTGTAACCGTTGCTGTAGCAGTACAGCCATTGACATCGGTTACCGTGACACCATAGGTAGTCGTATTGCCTGGAGTTACTGTTTTTACAGCTCCGTTTCCGAGGCTGTGATCCCAGGAATATGTATAAGGGGCTGCACCTCCTGAAGCCGAAGCAGTCAGTTGGGAACTTTCGCCCTGACATATGGTGGATGGTACCGCATTGGCTGTCAGGGAAGGCCCGGATAGATTGATTATAGTTACGGTTCCGGTTGCGATGCAACCTTTGGAATCGGTCACCGTTACCGTATAGGTTCCCGGTGCAAGTCCGGTTTTGTTGGGTCCTGACCCCAAGCCATTGCTCCAGGCATAGGTATAAGGAGCGGTGCCGTTAGCACCTGTTGCAGTGGCGGTACCGTCATTCGCGCCACAAGCGGAATCTGTTTTATCGATAGTCACCGTTGGGCTTGGATTAACCGTTACCGTCACCTCTGTTTCAGCGGTACAGCCATTGGCATCGGTAATAGTGACATGATAGGTTGTGGTTTGGTCCGGTGTTACGGTGATGGTTTGATCTGTTGCGCCGGTACTCCAGGAATACGAAAATGGCTCCGTTCCAAAAGAATTATTAGCCGTAAGCTTAGTTGATCCTCCAGCACAAACCGTCAGGCAATCTCCAAGTCCGGGTCTTCCAACAAGGGTAGTTCCGGTAAGATTAATATTTAAATCTCCTGTCGAAGGTCCGATGAAGGCAGCCCCAATATTAGGTTGGTTAAGAATGGTAAAATCAAGCCACCCTGAAGCGCCAAAAACAGCAGCATCATTGAGATTTGCTCCAGTACCTACCTGGAATGCAGCTCCATAGCCTATAAATTCCACCAAACCACCCGCCAGGTTATTCGAACCGATCAGGTAACCATGCAATGTTTGATAATAATACCAATCACCATTATTTAGATTGCCTACACATTGGGTATTTTCTTTTGGACTACCTGCCGGGGGAGAAAAGGATCTTCCGCTAAATACGGTTTCAATCTCAAATACCAAACCAGGGTTGGAGTTATTTACAGCCTGCATATGAAGAACAGCAGTTCCGTTATTATATTCCTTAAAGGTGGCATTCTGAACGGAAAAGTATTTATCCGAGGTCCAGTTATTGAGCAAATTACCCGACCAGAATCCATAGTTTTCCGGGCCACAGGTTTGATCGCTATTGGATATTACCCTGCTTTCAAAAGGATCTGAATCGCAGGTAATATAGGCGTCTGGACCCAGTTCATCCGTCAAAGTAACAGACCCCAAACTGACCGGGCATTGATCATTTCCCCACCTTACCCATAAATAATACACGCCGGATGCCAGGTTATTAAAACTGGCCGTACCCACATTATCGTTTACATTTAAAGGATAGGTACTGCCGCCATTTTTACTAAATTCTATGGAGGTCTGACCTGGATCATTCGGGAAAGTAAAGGTAATGGATCCGTTATCATTTCCACAGGATGGGTTATCAACAGAAACCTGAACATCCGGTGCTCCTATAACGGTAATATTCACCACTCCTTCCACACAACAGGCCAATCCTTGATTACAAACTGTATAATGGAACTGATCAGAACCCGCATAATTATTGGTCGGAGTATAAGTGAATGAACCATTATTATTGATGCTCACACTACCATGGGATGGATTTGATGTTACGGAAACCGTTTGATTGGACAAGTTTGAGTCATTGGTTAAAACATTACCTGACAATTGTGTATTCTCACAAGTAGAGAAATTATCATTAACCACCACTGGATCCGTGCATTCAACACAATCCACATCAATAATGGCATAACCTGCCATGACCCATGACTGACCACAATTTTGCGGAGACGACGGATCTGTATTCGACTCTGTGTTCACATGAACGGTAATGGAATTGGCCCAACCCGGCACATTCGGAACGATAACACTTGGAGCCGCAATACAACAAGTCCCTGTAGGCCCCAAAATAGTGGTGCTCGCAGACTGACCTCCCGCTGTAGCGATTATTACGAGGTGACGACCATCAGTGGTTAATTCTGAAATGGGCATTATCACTTCAATATCACGCGGAGCGATATCTGTATTTATTGGAAATGAAAAGGATTGTTCATCACAATAACCCGATTGGGTTGTAAAAGTTGCTGAAACAGACCTTCCTGTAGGTACATTTTTAAAAGCATAGACCGCTAATGATTGCAAACCTGTTCCATTACCGCAATACCCGGTAGCTGAATTATGATAAACATGATTGACTGCACCAGTAACCAACCCTCTATAAGCCCAGACACTTGAACTCGTTCCTACCAATGACACTTCCGCCAGGTCATAATCAGTCCCATCCACGTTAACGGATACTGATGTTCCCGGGTAAGTGTTTTTATATACCACTTCAATAACTGCCTGGAACACGTTTCCGTCACTGTTTAAATCCTGTACTTCAGAATCAGGGGAATTGGCGCAATTGGCTCCGCTTGTATAAACGTCAATGGTTTTGCCATCGGTGCAATCATACACATAGGTATCAGGAGGAACAGGTAAACTCGGAGGTGCCTCATAACAGGCGAATTTCACAAAGGGCTGAACAGATGAATTTCCAATAGGCAAATAAAATACCATTTGCTCAGCAATGCCCCCCTGGACGGAAGGTACAGCAGAAATGGCAGCTGAACACAAAGCATTGCATCCATAGGTCGAGCCGGAAGTGAAATTCCAAATGGCCCTGTTGATGGTAACCTTATCGTAACCATAAAGGCTCCCGTTACACATGATCCAATTAATCCGCTCTGCATTTAATTCAGAAATGCCGGCATTGGAGGCACCTGTTACTTTATTAAAATGAACCTGGCCATACTGATACCCATGGGTAGGAGTAGGTTCTGTTTTATAAAAATCGGCACAATAAACTGTTTCCGATGGTTGAACCTGGCAGTTTGCATCCACATATGCGATACAACCCAGATAATCATTATCTACGTAAATGTAGGTATTGGTGGTCAGGTAGGCCTTGTTTATGCTCACCGTTTCATAGTTACAGTTTAGATAAGAAATAGTACCTGTTCCACAACCTGTACGCTCTTCGTACACCTCGTCGCATCCGTGGCGGATCATCATGGCCTCGCTGTATATTTGCGAGGTGCAATCATCCGTTTCTCGGGTCACCGAGATGGAAGAATAGGCACCTGTTGCCATATCCGAAAGGGTAAGCACCCCTCCTACAGCCATCAGGCCGGAATAGGTGGTCAAACCTTTATTCCCATGCTCAAGGTTGATGGCATAAGTCGAAGGCGAGGCATTAAGATCCATGATCTGGATATTAATAGAACCGTCTCTGGCCCCACAATCCGTTTCCTGAGTGGTGTAAACCACATTGATAACCGGAGCGGTACAATCGACGTTTGTCATTTCAACAATAGGCTTGCCTGCCGCTGAAATCGAACCTTCCACCTGTCCTTGTCCCGCTAAGGGCAATAACGTCATTATAGGTAAAAGCAATGCCGCCATACTCAAACCCTTCAGGTGAGTAATGGATTTAGCTGAAAAAAGGTTTTGTGTAAAATGGACAACTGGTGAGTAAAGCTTTTTCATAATTTGCTTTTTTGTGAAAAGTGGTGCCTGATTCAATTTGTTAAAATAGTTAAAGGGCATAAGCGTATTTGCTCTGCCCGAATCCAGAATCTGTAAATTTGATTGCTTCGTCCCCTCCATAATGGAAAGTATTTATTTTATAGCCGGGCAATAAAATTTGAGGACTTGTAATGAACAATACATTACAAGAAGCCAAATGGAGCCAAGCCATTTTGTGGATATTACAGACAGGAATGCCCTGAAACTGTAATGTTAAATTACTGTCTTAAATTTAAATTTGAAAGAGGATAAAATTGTAGGGGGAGCACCCACTTGCAAGAAAGGATATAACCTTAATTGAGTTGGTGTTTGTTCTAATAATTTGAAAGGGAAATTGTTATTTCAAACGCAAATAAAAAGCAGAAGTAAGTAAAAAACAACAATAATTTAATTTAATATAAAAAATTGTGACGCAACAAAAAATTGATATATATTATTTTTTTAATTCATTTCTATTTGATTGAATGCCTGTTTCGCAGACATATTTTCAACACGAAATGCGAATTAAATAATTATTATTCAATTATTTATAAAATCTTAATTGCATTATATATATTGATGATAGAGAAAGTTTTTTGCTAACAAAATCGGCATTTTTAAGTATTAATCATATTCCATAAAATTAAATTTGTGACAAATATTTTTTTAATAATTTACATTTGAATTACATTTTTTTAGGATATATAAAAAGGGCGGAATGAAATCCCGCCCTTTTTATATACATTATTTCGAAATATAATTTACTACCTTTCCTGGGAAGACTTTGATTTTTTATTTTTCTTTTCCTTGATGATGACCTTTTTTTCTTTTACCCCGTCCTTGTCTTCCACTTCTATGATTATGGTCTCGCCTTTTGCTCCGTCGCCCTCAAAAATGTAGTTCTCTCCTTCATCATCCGTCCATTGAAAATGATTTCCCGAAAGCCCCCCTGATTGTTTTTTAAGCGTTGCCGAGGTGGTTCCATTCTTATTATCTCTCAGGTAAGAGATCTTGATTTTATCCTCTACTTTGAATTTTCCGAGTGCGTTAGCCAAATCAGAGAAATTCCGGATACGCTCCTCATTAATTTTAGTGATGACATCTCCTTTTTGCAGGCCGGCTTCTTCAGCGGCACTGCCTTCAACTACCTCACCGATCAGGGCCCCACCATCTTCACTCTCTTCCATTACCTCTTCAACCACCTCTCCCTCATCATTATCCGATTCTTTTGTTATTTCAACGGTTTGGGCACCCACGACACCAAGAAAGGGTCTGTCGGACTGGATAAACATCATCTTACCTTTATCCTGGTCTTCATCGATCATTTCAATATGCACCCCTTTTTCCTCAAGTTCCTTTTTTAATTCCTCCGACATATCGCCATCTCCCTGCCAGTTAATCGTCTCCACTTCTCCATCATCGCCGGTAATCTTAATGACCATATTTTTATGTCCGTCATTTTCATCGACATTTACATTCACATTCATGGATTTCCCCATTTCATGTTCAAACTCATCCATATCTATTTCATCACTTTCTCCATCGACGATCACAGTCATCTTTTTACCGCCTTTACCTTTTTTGATAATCACCACTTTTTCGTCCCCATCCTTTTGGTGCCATTCAACGTCGTCCGCCGCATCTCCTTCTTTGACAATTTTTTCTCTGACGACCTTGCCGTCTTCATCCACCGTTTCTTTAACAATGACTACTTTCTTCTTTTCTGTTTTTACCTTCTCTTGTGCCATGAGGCTGCCCGCAGTCATAAACAAGGCCAAAAAAGTGAGGAGGATCATTTTTAAATTTCGCATGTTGTTGTTTTTTGTTAATTAATGTCGGGTGATTTCTAATTATTGCTTACTCAGCAACTCAGTTTTTATTCTTTATTTTCAATGACTATTTTACTTTTTTTGCCCATTTCAAAACCGGACAATGATTCGTACAATTTCAGATATTTGCCATGAACTTCACTTGATTGTTTTTTGCCATTGATCTTCAGGCTTTTTCCGGACAGTTCCACCTTATACTCCTCTGTATTGCCAATCAAACCGTCTGCTTTCAACCGGCGTACCAACATATCACTCTGGCGATTTCCATGACGGCCCAGAATAAATACATCTCCGTCTCCCCTGCTCAATCCGTCCTGTAAAATTAAAGCATCTTTTTGAATGACCCAATTCTTTTCTCTTTGAGCTTTTTCCAGGGCTCTTTGGCGATCCTGTAGTTTGTCCCGATCGCTTTCGATGATGATCTTGTGCCTGTCCAGTTGCCGGGTTTGTTCATCCAGCTGACGCAGATATTTCTCCTCGATAAGTTTTTGACGCTCCAGCAGTTCCTTTAATTTATCCTTTGAAAGATACTGATTTTCCTGTAACTGGAGTTGAAGTTTCTCCATTTGCTGCTTATATTGTTGTGCAAAATCATCCGGGAGATTAAAATCAACATCGGGAACGACAAACACATTATTGCCATCTTCATCCAGGAAAAACATCTTATTGTCAAAATGGACATCGGGCATTTCAAAATGAAAATTTTCCTTATCGTCGAGGAAATATTGAAAATCCTGTCCGTCGCCGGAACGAAAACGCATCCCGTGTCTATCTAATGGTTCTACCCTGAACACATGGTCGGATGCTTCCGGCTGAACATTCCAAAGTTCCTCCACTTCCATCGCATGGTTTTTAAACTCATTGGCAGGAATTTCCTTTCCGTCAATTTTCATCGTCCTGATCTCTCCGTCTTCGATCTCCACTTCCATTTTTTGATCTTCACGTTCCACAATCAGGCGATTCTTTCCCTGAGGCAGGGTGTCCGGCAAAGTAACGGGCGAAGCCGCCAGGGATTTTTCCACGATAACCTCTGAACTTTCGGTAGCGGTAACAAGATCTTTCTTCCCGGTAAGATCATCCGGTGTACGATACTCGCTCATTGAAATCCCCAGGAGGGCCAGGATGAGCAGAGAAGTGATTACAAACTTTTCCATAATTTTAGATTTATTTTGCGGGTGATTTAAAATTCTGCCAATTCGGTTGAGCATTTGTTTCCGGCGATTGGAAAAGGCCAGTGCCATGCCCGGAACCCGGGTTTTATTTTGCTCCTGGATGACTACCAAAGCCTTGGCATAAGCAAGCCGGTTCTCACATAATCCCAGGGCAATATCGTCGCAACAATTTTCCCTTTCGGCCCTGATCACGGCGGATATCCACCAAACGGCAGGGTTGAAGTAAAAGATCACCTCTACAAGGGATTGCAACAGGTTTATAAGAAAATCATGCCTTGAAATGTGGGCCAGTTCATGAGCTAAAACGGCTTCCGCCTGTTCCATGGTGAGGCCGTTGACAGCCCCCACAGGAATGAGGATCACGGGCTTTATCCAGCCGATCACCATAGGCACCGTTACCAGAGCAGATTCCAGTAACCGTACCTTTCTTTTTAAAGATAGTTTTTTTGACAGCCTTTCCATGCGATCCTGCCAAAGTACCGGCATATCCCTTGTGAACCGGTTTTTTAGATATTCGATGTAGGCGAGCCCTCCAAGCATTCTCAACAAAAAGAGAACCATCCCCATAAACCAGATTACCACGATAAGGGGCATATGCTGATTGAAATAGGATTCAAAAATGTTCCGGAAGCTTGTTTCCATGATCACCGGGGAAGTTTCTAACAGGCCATCTCCCGTGTAGTAGCCGGATAATTCCGTAACCGGTACGCTTCCGTAGAGACTAAAAAAAGTATAAATGGCTAAAAGCACCACCATTAGCAGCCCGGTATTGGCTAAATGATACCTTAATTTCGCCTGACGTTTTTGCAATAATATCATGGCACCTGCCATTAAAAGTGCCACCAACATGGCCTGCCACAGGGAGTGTAAAACGGTCCATCCCAACGCATTGATTAGATCTTCTGATATGAATTGATGCATGATCTGTCTTTTTGTTTTTTACTTAATCTCCCCTTCCTGCTCTTCTTCGATCCTGGCAATGAGTGCTTTGATCTCATCCAGCTCATCCTGGGAAGCCTTGTGGTTGCCAAGAGCCTGCATCACGAGTTCCATAGCGGAACCGCTGAATGCTTTGTCCAGAAACTGGTTCAACAGTCGGCCCCGGGTCTCCCGCTTGGTTACCAATGCGGTATAAATATGGGTGCGCGAATCGGTATTGCGTTCAACGAGCCCTTTTTCGTGCATGATCTGCATAAGTTTCAAACTCGTGGTATATCCAACTTCACGTGAAATATTGAGCTTATCGTTGATAAACCGCACCGTAGAAGGCCCGTGCTCCCACAACAATTGTAAGATCTCAAGTTCGGACTCTGTAGGTTTGGGTAATATATTCATTGAATGATGCATTGCAATTGATGAATTACGAATTTTTTCGTAGGACAAACTTATACGAAACTCTTCGTAAATGCAAATTTACATACGAGAAGTTTCGTATTTGAACATTTTTTAACATATTTATAACAATTTCAGAACCGTTAACCGTTAAAGTAAAATCCGGCTTTTTATCCTATTCAAAGTTTTAAGTTTACCTTTGTATTGTACAAGGACAAGCGTCAACCAAAGAAAAATGCATAAACATTAATTATTATGAGAAAAATATTTCTGACTCTGTTTCAAATTGGTCTGATCTTTCTAATGGGCTGTGGCGGAGACACTCCTTCAACAGGAAACACAGACACTGAAAATTCACAGGCGGACTCCACTTCCGTTATGGATGATTCCTCCAATCCGGATGCCTATACCAACCGGGACTGTCCCATCAGGGGCAATGTTTTAGAAGGCAACAAACTCGTACTGCCCGAAAAAAACCTGATCGCCTACATCATGGCTGATTCAACGACTTACGATAACGAATATGGAGACAGTCACCGCATATTGGTACTTTTCAACAGCGAAACCTGCGAACAGGCAGACAGGATCACCCTTCCCGTCAACAACTCTCCTGATTACCCTTATTACCTGGCGCGGATCAATTACAATAATGCCAGCAACTTATTGGGCATTCGCGGTTTTGATCGTGTGTATTGCTATGACCTGGAGGCCAAAAAATTGTTGCCTGCCCTGAAACCAAAATACCTTTCCGAACGATATGGAGAAGATGCACAATCAGGGATGATTCAGCGGGTAGAGGTATGGGAACAATTCCTGATCGGGTATGCTTTTGATGAGGGCACCTTTGCCTTTGACCTGCGTGACCCCAGTGCACCCAAAAGTGTTTTGCCTTTTTCGGAATACGCCCTGAGTGAAACCTCTTTTGCCTCGCTTTTCCTTTTTCCGACGACCAACGGCGGCACCCAGTGTCTGATTCCCCGATATGATTTTGATAAGAGCGAATTTTCGATCAATCCTCTGCTGTCCGAGCCGGCGGAACTAGACACCAATATTCCTAAAAGTGCCCGAAATAACCGCTACCTTGTCATTAGAATGAAAGATGAAAATAAGACCCCGCTGGCATTTGATCTGGAAGAATACAAAAAGGTAAATTTACCGGAGGATATCGCGGCAAAAAATACGCAGGCCATATTGGAATGGATGAAGAAGCATTAAGAGCTGGTTGTTGGTTTGCTAAGTGTGATTATATATTTTAAGCTAAAATCTATTTTAGACGAATGAAAAAAATTATTACGCTAACGTTATTCATTGCCCTGGGGGGAATGGCCCTGGGACAGGGAGGTTACTTTTTTGGAGTAAAAGGAGGCCTGTGCGTCGGGTTTCAGAACTGGAACGGATTTGAACAGGATCCTTTGTTTAAATACCACGGAGATCTGTTTATCGAAAGTTTATCGGAAGATAACCAGTTTGCTGTATTTGCGCAAGTAGGATATCATGTAAAAGGAAGTGCTTTGCGCAACAGGCTTTACATCAACCCTTTCAGTGGCAATTATACCCGTCCACCGGCGAGGGAATTTTTATTCAACAATGCTGTGCTTTCTGCCGGGATGAAGCAAAAATTCGAATTCGGTCTGAGTAGCAAATTCTTTTACCTGCTGGGTATACGGCTGGATTATACCATAAACACCAACCTGTCAGAGTATTCTGATTTCAATGCCCTCAACCCGGGCTACGCCATTTATCCTTTTGATGATCCGACCTTCATCCGTGACATCAATTACGGGCTTATCGCAGGGGGCGGTCTTGAATTTGAAATTTCCGAATTTTTCGGGATGATGCTGGAATTTACCTACAATCCTGATTTTTCCAACCAATATATGCAACCGGCCATTCCAAACGTTACTGATCCATATACCGGGCAACAAAGAACGATTGCCGAACGTAAGATCAGAAACCAAACGTTTGAAGTGACGCTGGGATTCAGGTTTTTGAGAAAGATTGTTTATGTAGATTGATGCAGAGAGCAGGATTTGGGGCGTTTCGGAAACAAATATTTCAGGACAAACAGGAATGAATGAAATTAAGGGCTGAAAATTTAGTGAAAGTATATGGCAAACGCGAAGTCGTTCGCGGGGTTTCCATTGAAGTCAACCGTGGGGAGATCGTCGGTTTGCTGGGACCTAACGGGGCAGGCAAAACCACTTCCTTTTATATGGTAGTTGGATTCATCAAACCCAATGAAGGAGAAGTTTTTATCGATGATGAGGAGATCACCGATCTGCCGATGTACAAGCGGGCGCGAAAAGGCATCGGTTACCTGCCGCAAGAGCCGTCCGTATTTCGAAAATTAAGTGTGGAAGACAACATCATGGCCATCCTGGAAATGACGGATTTGTCCAAAAGCGAACAAAAGGAAAAACTCGAGTCCCTGATCGATGAATTCGGACTGGAAAAAGTACGCAAAAGCCATGGTGACATGTTATCGGGAGGCGAACGTCGCAGAACCGAAATAGCAAGATCCCTGGCCACCAATCCCAATTTCATTTTACTGGATGAACCCTTCGCCGGGATCGACCCCATCGCTGTGGAAGATATCCAGTATATCGTTGCGAAATTAAAAACCAAAAATATCGGTATTCTCATCACCGACCACAACGTACAGGAGACGCTTTCCATCACCGACCGGGCGTATCTCATGTTTGAAGGAAGTATCCTGAAATCGGGAACAGCCGAGGAGCTTGCAGCAGATGAAATGGTTCGAAAGGTTTACCTGGGCAAACATTTTGAGCTGAGAAAAAAGGTGATTGATGTGGATGAGGAGAGGTAGCTGGTTGCTGGTTGCTGGTTACTCGTTGCTGGTTGCTGGTTACTCGTTGCTGGTTGTAAATTTTGGATTCAAAGATTATAGTGAACCATGCGTTTAGATAAAAAATTTCCTGCTATTTATTGCCTTGTCTTTTGTATTTCGGGAACACTGCTGTTTTCAGCCTGTGACGACAGTAAGAACCGAACCCAAATCAAACTGAGCTACCAGGAACGCAGGGCCATTGATACCTTATATAAAGTAAAAGTGCTGGAACTCAGTCCCATCCTGGATAGCCTGTGCGATGCCCGTTTTGAAAAATCCGTACAGGAGAGCATCGATTCCATTCTTTCAGAGCGCAGGGCCGAAGAGGAGCGTTTGCGCAGAAAAATTCCCATTCAGCGGTAAGCTGGTTGCTGGGTGCTTGTTACTGGTTACTCGTTGCTGGTTTGTCAATGCCTAAAATAGCTTGACCAATTTTAGTTAATTATAAATCAAATTGTAATTCAAGTTGCATTGGATTATCTAACATTTTGTTTATTGTAAAGACTTCCATTTCGGGTCTTTCTTTTTCCTTTAGGTCTTTGATATATGTTTCATAAACCATTGGTGTCATCTTTAAAGAATTGTGTAAACGGTTGTTGTAGTTTTCAACAGCCATGGCTACTCGTTTCTTTAACTGTCCAAAATTTTGGATACTCCACCTTTTGAGGTATTCATTTTTTATGGTTCCATTTGCCCGCTCGCAATGTGCATTTTCAAGTACGTTAGTACACATACTGATCCTTATGCCATAGGATTTAAGTAAGTTCGTATAATCAGTACTCGTATATTGCGAACCTCTGTCAGAATGATGAATCAACTCATTATTATAATCATCAATGCCTCTGAGGTTGAGTGCCATTGTTAATGCAGCAATATTATTCTCTGACCGCATATTGTCAGAAACCGAATATCCTATGATCCGTCGAGAATAAACATCCATTATTAATACAACGTAATAATGCTGTCCCCCTAATGGAAAATAAAAAAGGTCACTAACCCATAATTGGTTGACATTTGTAAACCTCTTTCCTATCAGTACATTACCATATTGACTTCCCTTATCGCTGTAAGTAGTCTTATAGGGACTTTCTAAGGCCCGTAAACGATAGCCTTCGCGTAAACCTAATATTATAAAAGCATCCCGTCCAATGCCTTCTGGTTCGAACTGTTCATATATCTTGCGCAGGCCCATCCCCGGATGCATCTCCCTAATCTCCTCAATAAAACCTATGTAAAGGGGAGCTTTTAATAATTGCTCTCGTTCCCGTTTCAGGGCATCCATATGCCCTTGTTTGCTGATCCCCGATAAACTGTATAATGTCTTCATTTTATATCCGTGTTCGTCAGGGTGTTTTCGGAACCATTCCAGGGTTGGAGTACGTACTTTTTTTTTACATCATAACCCAGATCTTCACTCGCAAACTCGTACCCCTTCTCCAAGAGATCTATTGTCATCTGTTTTTGTCCGATTATGCGTTCATATTCGGACAATCGTTGCATTAATATTTTCGTCTTTTGTGCTTCACTTTCCATTTGTACTACTGTCTTTACTTCTTTTGTACTGTCAGAATACAAATATATCCATTTATATACACTTGTTCGTGATACTTCATATAGCTCACATATATCTCGTACCTTTATTCGTCTTGAAACCAGGTCTTTAACTTTGCTCCTTTTAAAGGATTCACTGAAAGTCCTATTGCTATTTGGTTGTTTTTGAAACTTTTTGTTATTTTTGTTTGCCATGTTTAGTTGACTTTTTTGGTCAAGCTATTTTAGGCAATGACAGTTGCTCGTTACTGGTTGCTGGTTGCTGGTGGCTCGGTACTGGTTACTCGTTGCTGGTTACTGGTGGCTCGTTACTGGTTACTCGTTGCTGGTGGCTTTTTGCTGGTCGCTGGTTTATTCGTTGGGCGTTGCTTAAAAGATTTTGTCTCGGAAATTAAAAAATTAAATAGTCAGGCAACCTTTTTATCCCCTTGAACACCATAAGAGGGAAAGGTACCTGAATCTTCCTATTCAATTTTTAAACAAAACAATCTACAAAATTATGAAAAGGTTATTTTTTTTCCTGATTACCACCGCTGCCCTGAGTTTGACATTCGTAGCCTGCCAGAAAGACAATGAAGAGCTTGCCGACGATGTGATGATCCAGGAGATCGCTTTCGCTGAAAACGCCCAAAGTATTGAACCCGCCGAATTGCCCCTGACCGTTAAAGAGTATATCGATGATTACTTTTTTGACACTTTTGTGGAAGAAGCCTTTGAAGTGCCCAACAGAGGATACGAATGCCGTTTTGGCGACGGAGATGTGGCTTTCTTCAACCGCAACGGAAGGCCGCTCATGTTTCGTGGCCCATTCGGTCCCAACGGTCCTTTCGGCCCCAATGGCCCACACGGCCCTTGTCATCATGGCCTGAACTGGGGTGAACTGGTGGACGTAGCTGACCTTCCTACAGCCATTACCGACTACATCACTGAAAACTATCCCGACAGCGAGATCAGACGTGCCAAACTGAGAGATGATAACTATATTGTTCTGGTAGAAGGCCCGGTAATTATCGTTTTTGATGCCGACGGTACTTTTATTGAAGAAAGAACACCTTTGTTCCATTGCCTGCGCCACTGCATGCGCATTGAACAGCAGGATCTCTCCGAAGTCATCGCTGGTTACATTACTGAAAATTATCCCGATGCAGAATTCAAGGTAGCTTGCGAGCGTCCCGAAAAAACATTGGTCTTCTTCCGCACCGAAAATGGACCCCTGATTCTGGTATTCGATACAGCCACCGGCGAATTCCTGTTTTCACGTCCGTAAGGATATAAAGCTAGAATCCAAACTGGAATTAAAAATAGTGTAATAGCAATTTTTCATCGGCCACACTCTCCCGGGTGTGGCTTTTTTTTGATTAAAGCGTTAAAAAATTGAAATATTGAGGAATTATTACGATATTGAATGTATTATCTTGCAAAGGAGGAAAATTGCATACAGGGAAAGAACTTAAGTTTTAGTTTTCATAGCTTTATATTTTTATGGTTAGCTCTATTCATTTCTTGAATAGAGCTTTTTTTATCAACCCGACATCCAGGTGGTTCACCTGCAGAAACTTTTTAATTTCTTCTACCACACGGGACAGTGTTGGGACTACTTCTCCTTCATTGGCCCTTGCCAAATCTCTAATGCATATGGCCAGAAAAGCCTTATGGAAGGTCTCCAAAACGAATTTCCAATCATCTTCAACATTCAGAAACAAAAGGCGAAAAGCTTCCTTTTTGAGTTCGGGGTCACTCAACCCCGTCCTTAACCATGTTATCATAAGATAAGTCAAAAATTCCTGAGGGATACCGCCGCCTTTGAGGAGTTCAATGCCCAGCCGGACATTCACCTCTTCCCGGCTGAGCAACAGATCTTTTATGGATTGAAATATTTTGGCATCCGGATTTTCCAGTAAATGAGCCTGCTCCAGTCGCCAAATCTCCTGCCATAGCCGCTGCTCACTCAAAAAAACAATGGGTTGTGAAATTCCTTCCGGCCAGGCGAACTGTTTCTTCCCGCTAAAAACACTCTCGGGTGATAAAGGCTTGAAAAACCCGTACGCTTTCCATCCCAACAAAACGTGGGTGGTATTTTCATTTACTTCTTCTAAAAAGGTGATGCCATGTGCTCCCAGCCGATCCTGTAATTCAGCGTCGTTGAATTTGGTGCTGCCCAAAACAGCCAGTTGATCGCCCTTTTTTAGTCTTTTTCTTGATAAAGGTATGCCTGCCTTACCATAAAGATATTTTCGGACTTTTTGAATGGCAATCGGATTTCTCACATTTAAAAAGGAGACCAGGCTGCTTAATCCGGGGCTTCCCCTTTCATTTTTCCGATTCAAAAGTAAGTTCAGGAAAAAAAAATGCTCATTTGCCGTTATTAAATGATACCTGGAAGCCTCTAAAACAGAAATAAGTGCCAGTGCTTCCGTTTTTTTAGTCAATCCTGAGACACCTTCCAACCCTTTAAAATGGAGGAGTTGTTCAGGTGCTGCCTTTACAGGATTAAAGGCAAGGTCAATCACTTTCAAACTATTTTGAAGCACACCTAATCCTTCCGGCAACTCCTTTATGCGGTTATTCCTCATGAATAAATTTTTCAACCCGGAACATTCAAGTATTGCATGTGGAAAATGATCGAGTTTGTTGTGGATCAAATGAAGCCACTCCAGGGAAGCCGGCAGGTTTTTTATCGTGTCGATCTTATTGTCCGACAAATCCAAAAACGACAAACGCCGGCATTGGCGCCTGAAATCGATCTCCGTCAGGCCATTTTTATTTAATAATAATTTTGAAAGCCATTGCATATCCAATATACAGGCGGGTATAGCGGTAAATTTATTGTGGCTCAGCTTCAAGGTCTGTAGGGTCAGGCAGCTGTTGAGGCCGGCCGGCAGGGTGGTCAGTTTATTGGAAGATAAATCGAGATAATTGAGTTCAACACAACCCTCCAGGGCATTGCTGACTTCGTTGATCCGATTTTCATTCGCTTTAAGACTGCTCAATTTTTGGCAATAGCCCAGGGCATCCGGGATTTTGGTGAGTTTGTTCTTCCCAACTGATAATTCCCTCAGGTTCGTCAGCTTGCCAATGGCTACAGGGATGATTTTTATATCGTTATCAAATAATTCAAGTTTTTTTAATGCCTTGAGTTTTTTAATGTGGCCTGGGATTTTTGAAATGCCAGAACCAATGAGACATAATTCTTCGAGGTGTTTGAGCTGGGTTATGGCAGGAGGAATTTCACCGATTTTATTATTATTCAAATCCAGCTTTTTTAAATTTGGCGGAAGAAACTGAAGGCTTTCGGCAGATTCAATTTTATTGGTGCCGAGTTCCAGTTTTTTTAGCTTGACACAATCTTTTAAAGCACAAGGCAATTCGGTAATTCGGTTTCCTTCCAGGTTCAGGTGCACCAGGTTGGGCATACGGAAAATCATATCAGGGATCTCGTCGAGCCTGCCCCAATAGAGGAACAACTCCGTCACTTTTGGCAAGTCTGCTGACGATATTTGAAGGTCATTGAACCGCATATTTTTTTACTTTATCTTATTGCTTTTCAACAGAAATCACCATAGGATACTTATTCCTGATCTGGCTTTTTTGTGAAGGCGAAAGATCCTTGTAAGGCGTTGAATACCCTTCCATTGCCTGTTCCTCCCAAACTTTTCCATACAAGGCACTTAACATAACATGAATTTCCAGGTAGGTAGAGAATTCTGCCTGACCATCCA
This sequence comes from Lewinellaceae bacterium, assembly GCA_020636105.1. NCBI lineage: Bacteria > Pseudomonadati > Bacteroidota > Saprospiria > Saprospirales > Lewinellaceae > Lewinellaceae bacterium. The sequence continues at coordinate 4,676,288 of JACJYL010000001.1, read as the reverse complement.
CAACAACGCGGAAGATTTTGGTAGCCGGGGTGTCTGCTCCTTCATAGAAATCCCGCGCGAGTTCCGGGATAGCTTGTTTCTCAACCGGTTTTCCGTTGAGAGTGATCTTATCGCCCGGTAAAACATCAACGATGAAGAGGTTCTCCGGTTTTAAAAAGATATCTTCATAATGGATGACAGGTGCCCAATCAGGATGGAGCTGAAAACCAGCCAGTTGGGCCTGTTCTTCTTTGGTGATAACGGGCTTGCTCAGACAGGGCCGGCCAAAATAAGGGTCACAACCATTCTCCTGGTAGGGCGGAAGGCGGATCATCATTTTTTCACCATTTTCCGTTACGTAAGCAATTTTTGCAAACGCTTCCTTTCTCAACCAAACCTGCAGATAATCCAAAACATACCACGGCATTTGGGCATCCACCTTCAAATTGACCAACACTCCGAGTTTTGTTTTGGCGTGCGATCTTTCCATCATTTCCTTGCCCAGCCGCGGAATGTCCCGAAAAGTAATGTCCTGCTCCTTATTGAAATTCATCAAAATGGCACGATTTTGATCTGAAGAAAATCCCAGGTAAAAATCGAACTGGGGAAAGGTATCCGGGGTCATTGCCAAAGGATCAATAGTTAATTTTGGCAGATTATCAGCCATTTTACACCAGTTCTGAACCTTAGGGTTCAACAGGCAATAATCCTGTTTTTCACAACCTTCAGACCTTTGAGCCAAATAAAATCCCCCTTCTCCCTGGCTGTTCTCAGCGGAGAGCAGCAGGTTGCCATCAGGTTGAAATTTATATAGGAGCGCCCCTTCACCCGACAGGGCACTACCGTCATAAGGCATTATACGCTTCTCTGTCGAGTCAACATTGATGACTGCATTTTCCGGTTCATCCATAAATAACTCGAATCGAGCCCGATCGGGTAAACCTAACTGGTCTTTATTGATGAAAGCTATTTTATTTTCAAAAACGTCAAGGGTCATCAATGGGCTGTTATTTATAATCACGCCGTTTTCATCCGATGGAATGAGGTGCCAGTGACCCGAAATAATTTGTGACTCTTTGGCGCATTGATTCAGATAAAGTATGCTGGCCAACATCCAAATAAAATAGAACCCTTTTTTCTTCATTACTTTTGGTTATAAATATTTTCTTTCCTGGTAGTAATAAAACGTCAATACGATGGTGAGGAGGGTCATGATGCCCCCCATACCAACATTCACGCCCAGATTAATGAGGAATATGTTTTGAGCCAAAAATCCAATCCCTCCTATAAAGCAAAAAATGCCGTTTAACAAAAAAAGGTTTCGGATCGTTCTGTCTATTCCCCGGGCCTGAAAAACAAAGGCCGTAAAAAAAGAAGACAGTCCAAACATAAAGGTCCACCCCAACATGGCGAGGGACAAACTTACGGAATTTGGATTAAACATGATCCATTGAGCAAGCCCTTCTTCCCTACCCGATTGAATCCCGAACCTGACATAGGTGAGCTGCAAAAAATAATTGATGCTGATGAGCAAAACGAACAAAATACCAAAGGAAATCCCGAGCCTGGAGTAAATTTTCCTTCCGGTGAAAACCATGGCATTAATACTGTGTAAAATCATGAGGTAGGATAGTCCAAATACCAGCATGGCTGCCTGGGCAAGGTATTTGAAGATTGGATTATGGTTACTGATCTCCTCGAGGTAAGTTGTCGTATTGGTCCATGCAACGGCATCCTGAGTCAGGACGATGATGGTAAAACAAGCCGTAAAAACAATTAAGGAAAGGGCAGCGATAAGAGAAGCCCAAAAACCAAGCCCGACTGCTAGTCTGTTCATAATTGATCATTGGATTTTTGTCTTACCAAGATACGAAAATATAACTGATGCAGGGTAATGAGGCAGGATAACTTTGGGAAATTGCTGAGCATTTTAATCCCATGGAGAAGGGCCAATGTCATGGATACACGTTTCGGATTTCAGGGAATTAGTACTGTGTAACAAAAGATTAATTATATTTTTTGAATAAAGAAATTTTACAGATTTCTCCTGGAAATTTAATTTTTGTAAAGCCATCCATCGCTCTGTGCTTTAGCCTGCCTGACGCCGCCGAAAATTATAATAGGTGCAGCGCACCGAAAAATTTGTTGTAAAAAGATTAAAAAATCTATCTAAGGTGCAGCGCACCACAACATTCTTTCGATGTTCGAAGGTTTAGGTTGCGGTGCGCTGCACCTTGAATCACCTTAATCTGTGTTGGCCAACACAGATTAAGGTGCTCTGCACCTAATTTTAATTCGGCGGTTCATTATTTAATTTCAATAAGCACTGGGCAATCGAAATTTTATTTAAAGCGATTATTTTTGTTACACGATAATTAGCCTTGCAACCCAAAATATCCGGATCACCCGCATTTAACCATCAGCCCTTCTTCCAGGGAAAAATATACAGGTTGCGACAAGTTATTATCAAGTGCATTTCGGGATCGGCAATCTTAATCCCTGAAAAGTTTGACCAGTTCACCCTCATCGGCGGGGGCGATCTCCGTTAAAAATTGCCGGGTTCCGATATTGGTGACGCGATACACTTTGGAACCGATGCTCCAGTCTTTATCACGCACCTGGCCGGGGTTCATCGGGAAACCGTAACTGAAAGTACTGCCGTCGGGTTTGGGTCCCTTGACATAACACTGAATGCGGTTGACGGAATTGTTTTTCAATTTAAACTTGATAAAACGAGCTTCTTCATTGCGATTGGACTGATCCGGCTCCTGAACGGACCCGCCGTCCCTACTTTTTACGCTGACTTTGGGAGTACCTCCCGCATAAACGACACTTCCATCATCTTTAACAATACCGGTAATCGTTTCCGGTGAGCCAAGGGAGATTTTGCCGCGGCTCCACAGATTTACATCCACTACCGGGGCCTCCAGATCAATAGCATCCACCTGACCGATCTCTCCGCTGGCCTTCAATAAACCGGCTTTCCCCTGGAGCACCAGTTTCCCAATAATAGCCTGTGCACTAAATGTCTCCCGATCTATGTTGTTGACATAAGTGGTTTCGTGGGTGGACTGCCGGATGAATTCGAGGTTGGGTGCGCCGATGGAAATTTTGATGGGCTGGCTTGACTGTATCCATTCTTTTTGCTTCAACACCAGCCGTCCTCCTTCAACGGATCTTTCAATAAGGTTCATCAGGTTCTCATCGGCTGTTATCGTAAGCATTTCTTTGGCGCTGCAATCAACTGTCACATCGGCATAAAGATCGACCACAATGTTGGTGACCTTTTCAATGGAGAAAGTTCTAGTAATAATTTCCTTGTTGCCTTTTACCTGCGCCCATGCTGAAAAGGAAACCAATGTGAACAATAAAACAGTAAGTGATTTCATGATCAATTTTTTAAATGTTTGACAATTTTTTAATTCGACCACAAAACTAGGAGGATTGGAAAGGCCAGGCGTCTCAATAATGGGTAACAGGTCTCAAATCATAATTTAAGGCGGCTCAATGTTGCTGACCCGCTTTAAATGCAGAAGGAGACAGGCCGGTCATTTGTTTGAAAATACGATTGAAACTGGCTTTACTGTTGAACCCGCTGTCCAAAGCGATGGCAAGAATGGACAGGTGATCAAAGTCGGGATGAGCCAGTCGACGCTTGACTTCCTCCACCCGATAACGATTGACAAATTCATTAAAATTGCAGCCAAACCCCGAATTGATGATCTCTGAAGTATCATGAATGCTTTTACCAATCCCCCTGGACAGGTCCTTCAAGGTAAAATCCGGCCGGAGATAAGATCTTTCCTTTTCCAAAAAAATACTTAGTTTTTGCTTCTCTTTGGAATAGTCTTTGGCAAGATGATCCTCCTTGCCCAAAACGACTTCACCTACTTCAAAAGTCAACTCATGCAGTGTGGTCAGATCGGTAAAATAAGCTTTGATCCCAAAGAGCACTACGGCAATGGCAGAGAAAAAATGAACCCACCACCGATGCACATAACTCAAATCGGTGATCAAGGCATCAATCAGATCCGTCATGGCTCCGTAAACAAAAAGGAAACAATAAACGGTCAGAAAAATTTGTATCCATCTGAGTTCCAGTTTATAGGTATTTGAAAAAAACTGTTGGACCTTTTTCCGGTACCCTACAAACAACTGGATGGTAAAAGCCAGGTATAAAAGCATTGAACTAAACTGCAGCTGATACATAATGGGATCCACGTAAACGGAATGAAAATTACTTTGCCACTCCCCTTCATAACCCTGGTTCCAGTCGGGTTGACTGGCATCATGCGCCAATATCACCAGACGATATAAAATAAACAGCCCCACCGGCAGAAAGTGCCACCAATCCTTTTTCATAAATTTGAAAGGAGCCTCCAGAACAGTTCGTATATACAGATAGATCAATGGCCCCGCGGCAAGTCCCAGTGAAAAAATGTAATAATTGATCTTGGTATGTTCAAAAGTATCATACCACCCCATAAACCCAATGGTGTAGGCGGTGCGATGATAAACCATTAACAATAAAATCAAAGCAATCAGTAAATCCGTTACTTTTCGTTTGTGGTAATATCGCCACAACAACAATAGGGCAAAGATCATCCCCTGCGAGACGAAGATCAAAAGAGGAGTGCTCAGGAGGTTGAATTGTGGGAACATGAAATCAAATGGGTTTAGGTCTTGTCCGTTGGTAAAATGTATTTTTGGTCAAAGTGGAATTTTAATTTACAATGTACTAACGGCAAGAACCCATCTTTTGTTTAAAGCATTCCGTAATGTACAGTATCCCCTTTACCAAATACAATGAAAACCTGCCACCAGCTCTTTATGGCATTCACTTCGGCGACGACCTGATATTTTGGGTACAACAAAATATTGCCTTAAGAAAAAATCTGCGAAATCAACAGGAGCAAATCCCAAAGATGACGCAGATATAAGATGAACAGAAGGTCCTTGAATCTTAAAACCGATACCCCACACTCAATTTGGCAAAACGAGGGGTTCCCGGGATGAAGTGAATTTCGGTGACGGGTTCGGGTTCATCCTTCAGCCTGGTGGTCGTTGCAAACTGGGTTTCCTTCCATTCCCTGTTAAAAATATTTTGAACGGTCAGCCCAATTTCAAATTGGTTACGTACGTACCTGACTACAAAGTCATTGATAAAATATCCGGTTGCTACAATGCTGTTTTCTTCATTGGCCGGCCGGTCGCCCATGTAGCGGTATCGAAGACTTCCCTGCCAATGGTTCGTTTTTACCGTTAGCCCCCCTATGGATGTCAGAGCCGGAGCCAGAGGAATATACTGCTCGGTTTCCGGAACCCCCGCATAACGTGGAAGGCAATAGTTGATATCCATATCCGCTGCAAGCCAGAATACCGGTTGGTAGCGCAGGGAAGCATCGATGCCCTTTCTTCGGGTTTTCCCGCTGACCTCCACGATGCCTTCATCCCCGACATATACAAATTCATTTTGCAAGGTCAACTGCCACAGGGAGCAGCTCAACAATAGTTTCTCTCCCGGCTTGAGCACCATGCCACCTTCATAACCCAGCCCCTTTGGCAGGCTTTCTCCTGTTTTATCATCCAGTATGACACGGGCGTCGTTGGAATGAAAGCCCGTCCCGGCCATCCCGAAAAAGGAAATGGCATGGCTCAGGTTATAACGCATACTGAATTTGGGATTCAGCGTTTGTTCAAAGGCTTTTTGTTTCATATAATCAAGCTGGTTATCGTACCTGAACCAAAACTGGTCAAGACGCAGGCCTGCCGTCATTTCAAGCTTCGAGGTAAGCAAAAGGGTCTCATTCAGATAATACCCGGCATTCATTTCGGTGATGTTGCCCCGTTGCCGGTATACGGGGTTTTCGCGCAAATAGGTGCCGGCTAAAAAGCTGTCATAGGTTTGATCCGCACGAAAGTTGACTCCGGCTTCTGAAGTCAGCAGTTGCCCTAAGAGGTGACTTTCATGTCTCAAAAAACCATTATACCCGGCCAGATCGCGGTTTTCATGCTGCCGGATTTGATCGCCCCTGACAGGGTCGTTAAGAAAAAAAGTAAAATTGGAGAACAGGTTAAAATGATAACGTGAATAAAAAATTTGTTGCTTAAAAAGCAGGTTGTCCCGAAGAATGTGGGACACCTGCAGGTTAAAGTTGGTTCTCCCTGTCGTCCCTCCCTCGGTGTCATCGATGGCGCCAAACCGGGTGATAAGGCCCTCGTTTACGGCTCTTTCGGGGATCTGGCCGGAGGCGTTCCACTGGCTGTAAAAGGTGGAAGCCGTCAGCGACAGGGTCGTTTTTTTATTCAATGGGGTAACGTATTTTCCGAAAAGATTGATCCTGTTAAACTGTTGGGAACTTTCAAAATAACCATCCGAATAGGCATAATCTGCCGCCAGAAAGGCACTCTGGGAATTTTTGACGGGAAGCTTTATCGCTCCCAGAACCCGGTATGTATTGAACTGGCCTGCTTCCACTTTTACTAGACTGTGATCAAGCTGATTTTTAGTCTTCAACTCCACGGCACCTGCCGTAGCGAAATTACCTTGTTCGGCATAGTAGGGCCCTTTGGTAAAATCGATGTATTCCACCAGTTCCGGGATCACAAAATGAAGGTCGGCATAACCCTGTCCGTGCGCATGGGAAACCATATTTACCGGCATTCCATCCACTTTGATGTTCACATCAGTTCCGTGGTCGATATCAAATCCTCTGAGAAACAGCTGTTCGGCCTTACCTCCTCCGGCATGTTGTGCGACAAACATCCCGGGCACGTTGCGCAACATCTCCTGGGAAGATTCTACGGGTCGAAGCTGGGCATCCGTGGCCTGGATGGTTTCATACTGGGGGCGTCTTTTGCCAGTAATGGTCACAGCCTTCAGATCAACCCCCGGTTGGAGGAATACTTCAAGCAGTATCGTGTCTTTTTCTAAAACGGTAATCTTACGCGTTTGGGTAATAAACCCGATATAGGAAACCTGTACACTATAATCGCCGGGGATCAGACCTGTCAACTGGCAATCGCCTGAAAGCTGTGTCGTCGTTCCCTTGTGTGTTTCGATAACAAAAACAGTGGCACCAAACAGCGTCTCTTTATTTTCTGCATTGTAAACCCTGCAATTCACGTTTCCCGCAAAGGCAGTAGAAAAGCCAAAAAAAACGGGTAAAAGCCATAAAAACAAGTTGATTTTTGATTTCATTTCTTTACTTTTTTACTGAATCAGAGAACAACAAAATTACTGTTTTTTTAATAAAAAAGGTGAAAAATTTAGTCACTCGACCTAGCTCTGAGCAATGGTCTGGCGGGCAAAGTCGGCCATTTCTCCCTCCAGATAAGGGTTGGCATTCAGGGCCGCCTTGATCATCTTTCCGGCTGCTTCGGAATTTCCTGACTTAGCTTCCAATACGCCTTTACAAAGCCATAATTCAGGGTTTTTGCTGTTGGTCACCGAGGCCGTTTCGAGATGAACCCTGGCAGAAATAAGATCACCCCTGGCGATCAGAACCTTTGCCAAAAAAAGATTTACATCGATATTTTTCGGGCGGGCATGGTATTCATTCATGGCAAGCTTCAGAGCAGTATTGTCATCCTTTAAAAAATGCAGATAAACCTTGGCTTTATCCATATCCACTCTATGACCGCTGGCTTCATCTTCCGCCATCATCTGAATAATGGTTTGGGCAGTCTTTTGGGCATCATTCTCCCTGCCTGTTTTTAAATATACTTCTGCCAAACCTTCATAAAAAGATACTTCCGGAATGATGCCGATAGCCTCATTATATAGTTTTTCCGCATTTTCGAGATTGCCTTTTTTCATTTCAACAGAAGCCAGTCCCTGGATGGCAAAGGGGAAACCGGGACGTTCCTGCAAAGTGATTTTGTATTGGATCTCAGCATTCGTCAGGTCGCCGTAGCTGGCATAAATATTACCAAGGGTCACCCTTGTCCAGGCGGTGGATTCGTAACCAGGGTATCCTGCCTTGACGGCCATATCCATGGCTTCGATGGCCCCATCAATATCACCATAGATCTCACGCAGGTATGAAATACGAGAATATGAGCGCAGATCCGGACGAATGGAAACCATTTTGTCGGCCATTTTTACCGCCTCATCGTAATGGCCCAACTCAACATTTCCATCCACTAACGAGCCGTAAATTCCCGCGTTGTACGGATTAAGCACCGCAGCCTTTTGAGCAACTTCCAGTCCTTCTTCAAACTGGTGGAGGGAAAGCAACACCGATGATTTCAGATTCAGAGCACTGAAAAGCACCTCCTGTTTTTCAGGCTTACTTTCCAAAACGGTATTGACCATTTTAAGGGCTGCCGGGTAATAATAAGGGTGCTCTCCCGTAATCCGGGCCTCCATGATAAACAATTCGGCCATTTGCAGCCGAGCCTCCGTATCTTCAGGATTGGCCATTAATCTATTGTATAGTTTCTCATAGGTTTTTGTATATAGTTGCCCTTCTTTTTCCGGGCCGAGGTCTGAACTCCTGGTCAGTAAGGCAGGAATTTTTTCCATTTGGATGCTCAGGGGGGCTTGGTTTCTATGGCAAGCCTGGAACATCATTACTGAAGCCGCCATTAACAAGGCTGCAAAAAGGGTATATAATTTGAATTTCATGACTATCATTTAGAGGTGATAAAAAAACTGTGGCGGAACACCGCCCGCCACAGTCGGGGATTAAACTATTTGGTTTTCACTAATTTCAGGCTCTGTACCACTTTGTTCCCGGTAGCAATTTGTGCCATGTAAGTACCTTCGGCAAGATCGCTGCTGTTCCAGTCCACAGTATATTCACCGGCTGGCTGACGGGTACTCAATAAATTGCGCACCAATTTTCCGGTTCTGTCAAAAATGCGGATCGTCACATTGCTGTTGCTGCGCAAGCGATACTTGATGGTAGTTGTCAAACTAAAAGGATTGGGATAACTTGTCGCGTACAATTCAGGGGCTCCCAGGTTCATCACGCTGACCGTATTCCAGTCTGTGGGATCCAGAATGTCAGGCTGCGTATAAGAAATGGTCGCTCCACTGGATTTTCCGGTACCGATCCATGGCATTTGCACAAAAGGAAAAGTAGCAAGGAAAGTAGTGTCGTTGGATTCTACTCCTGTTGAGAATCCGAGTACATTCAGTAAGTCAGAAGTAACGGGAGAAGCATTCATATCAGACGCATCGTAATCGTCATACCACAAGCCAATGGCGGCAAGAGCCACACCTGAAACGGCCTGTAATTCGATTCTCGTCACGTCATCCTCCAAACGCCTTCCGTTAGGAAAACCATCCATGTTGGGAATAAACTGGATGTCCGTATTGGCGTACATCGGGTCCGTCAGGCCCAATACGGCAGCCTGGATGATACCCAACGAGCTGAAATTGGGGTCGTTTCTATCGGTTACCGGGGTGGCCATATTGAGCCGAAGCATATCGCCTCCGTTTGGCAGGAAGTTGTTGATGAATGGTTTTCCGGGAGCAAGCGGGTTTCCTCCTTTACCGGTGGCGAGCTGGTATGGGCTCACATTAGGTACTCCTGTGTGGAAGATAGGCCACAGATCCACCGAGCGGGGCATGCCCGGGCCGGGGAGCAACAAAGTACCAAAAACGGCATCATCCAGTGCGGTTCCGGCTACTGCGGGACTGCCTTTCAAGGCATACAACCCATCCTGCCCGTTACCAAAATCAAAAGCCTGCAGGGCATTACGCTGAATCCTCAAGGAAGCCAGGGCGGGCACAGCGCCGCCAAAAAGGGCATCATCCATGTAAAGACCCAACTCTGGATTATAGAAGTAGTTGCCAAAAACAGCCAGGCTGTCCAAATCCATGTAAGGGGTCATCGAATTCCATTTGTCTTTCATACCCAGCGGGATCACCGCTTCATTGGTAAGGGGCATACCGAGACGTGACACCTGAACCCAATTTCCGGAATAAGCTTCCGTACCATCGCCGTTCAGGGTTCTGATCATCCGGCGGCTGGCCGAAGCCCAAACGCCGATCACAAAATCACCGTCGAGGATGTTAATCGCCTGACCAACGTTTTTACCATCTTTCTGCAATTCAGCAATGGGGATTTGAATCGCAATGGTACTGGTGTTAAATCCGGCAAGACCATCCCTTGCAGTACCGCTACCCTGTCGTGGAGCATCACCGAGGTCAAAAATACCTCCGAGATCCACAAAGAACGGATCATCGACAGGTCCACAGAAGACTTTTTCTCCGTCAAAAGCCGTCATGATGGCACTGGCAAACAAGGCGTCATAAGTGGTATTCAACCCGGCAGCACCTTCAATGGAACGCATGCCTACGTAGTTGGGGGGCACTATTCCGTTAGTTAATATGGCTGTAAAGGATGCTCCACCGTCAGTACTTTTCTCCAAAGTATAAGTTACCTTATGATTTTGAGCACCGAGACGAATATTAAAAAAGGTGGTGGGGTCTTCATGTGTTTTGGTGAAGGTGAACCGGTAAACGATATCATCTCCGGGGGTACTCACATCGTTGTCGATGTGGATCTCATAGCGGATATTCTCTCCAAAAGTATTGTAATTGGGGCCGCCATGAGGCAGTTGCATTGGGATATAATTTGCAATGATGGTAATCATATTCGGATTGTCGGGGCTCCTGAATACGTAAAGGTCTGTGTTGTCCGCCAGGGGATCATCAGCGATCATGGGGGCTTCACGGTGACTGGAGGCTGCTGCCGGGAAATAGGTCCCTGCGATCAATAAAAGCAGGAAGGCCGCGGAGAGCACTTTTTGGAACATTTTATATAATGAAATCATCTCTTTTCTTTTTTAGGTTGAATTAATAAGTGCCTTGTTCTTCAACTTCAGTACCTCTCCATGGTTCTGCCACGTAAGGGAAGGTTGATTTGAATTCAAGGTCGTTGGTTTCCACTCCGGTGGAATACTTCAATACATTGAGCAGGAGGTTGGTCACCGGAGACTGGGTCGTATCCGCAACCTGGTAATCATCATACCAAAGGCCTATGGCCGCCAGGGCTACTCCTGAAACAGCTTGCAATTCTATCCGGGTGACATCATCTTCCAGTCTTCTACCATTTGGAAAACCATCCATATTGGGAATGAATTCCATATCAGCATTGGAAGCATAAGTCGGATCGGTTAACCCGAGTACGGCAGCTTGTACAATTCCCAGGGAGCTAAACGCAGGATCGTCCCTGTCGGTGATTGGTGTGGCCATGTTGAGTCTCAGCATGTCTCCTCCATTCGGGAGAAAGTTGTTGATAAAAGGCTTACCAGCAGCGAGAGGGTTTCCGTTTTTCCCGGTCGCCAACTGGTAAGGGCTAACGTTGGGTACTCCTGTGTGGAAGATTGGCCATAAGTCCACCGAACGGGGCATTCCCGGTCCGGGGAGTAAGAGTGTCCCAAACACAGCATCATCCAATGCAGTACCCGCTACTGCTGCACTTCCTTTTAATCCATACAATCCGTCCTGACCATTTCCAAAGTCAAATGACTGAAGTGAACTCCGCTGGATCCTCAAACCTGCAAAAGCGGGAACGGCAGCTCCGAACAGGTCATCGTCCATGTACAGGGCCAGCTCGGGATTGTAGAAATACTGGTCCAAAATAGTATCTGTAATCTCATCGTATGGGGTAATCGAATTCCAGTAATCTTTCATACCGACAGGAATGACGGCCTCGTTGGTCAGTGGCATGCCCAGGCGGGAAACCTGAACCCAATCACCTGACTCAACCGCTCCCGATCCGTTTGCTGATAAAGTTCTGGTTGCTCGCCGGCTGGCCGAAGCCCAGATGCCAATCACGAAATCTCCATCGAGAATGTTAACCGCCTGGCTGACATCTTTTCCGGCCTTCTGCAGATCGGCAATATTGACCTGTATGGCTATGGTGTGAACGTTGTAACGAGAAAGCCCGTCGCGCACTTTGTTGCCATTGTTCTGACGCGGCGCATCGCCAAGATCGAAAATACCACCCAGGTCTACAAAAAACGGATCATCGGCAGGACCGCAATAAATCTTTTCTCCTGTAGAAGCTGTCATGATCGAATTGTTGATAAGGTCGGTGTAGGTCGTTCCTAACCCCACGACAGGGTCTTCAATCGAACGGGCACCGATATTCGGGGGTGGCACGATGCCATTGGAAACGATGGTGGTCCAGGAATTTCCTCCGTCCGTACTTTTTTCCAAAGTATAGGTAGTTTTCAGGTTTTGCTGTCCCAGCCTGATATTAAAAAAGGTAGTGGGGTCCTGGTTGGTTTTATGAAATGTAAACCGGTAAGTAACCTCATCTCCGGCAACGGAAGCGTCATTGTCAATGTGAATTTCGTACCTGATATTTTCACCAAAGGAATGATAATTAGGTCCACCATAAGGCAATTCAGCAGGAATATAATTGGCTATGATGGTAATCGTATTGGGATCATCCGGGCTACGAAAAGCATATAAGTCGGTATTATCTGCCAATGGGTCATTAGAAATATGGGGTGCTTCCCGGTGGCTGGATCCAAACGAATCGGTAATGCTCACAGCTAAAAGTACCAGGGACAAACCCAGGGCTGTCCAAACTGGTCGCTTTAAGAAAGCAAGGTTAAATTTTTTCATTGTTTAATATTTTGTGATTTATGTAATAGAACAGCATGCTATTGATTTGAAATCGATTTCGACATACCTACGAAAGAGAAAGGGTTTTGGATTTCAGAAAGGATATTTTTTTCAAAAAAAATAAAAAAATCATTACAATTACCCTATAAAAAATTGATAATCAATTTTTTATGAAATTTACTTATTTTTTAAAAAATAGAATCCCTGTTTTTCAGAACATCAAATGGATGGCCATAAGGATGAAAATGAAACGTTCTAAATTGGAAAATCTTTGCTGGAAAATGCCATTGGCATGGCAAATTTTTCTTCCCTTGGAAATGCCATTGGCATGGCAGCTCTTTCCCGGTGACACCTCATCTCCGGAAGAAAAAAACTTGTTAAAATGATAAAAGGGTATCCGGAAAGGGCTCCTCAGGATCAGACATTCCCCAATACGTACATAGCGGAAAGCGTTGGAGTCGGACTACCGCCCTTCTTTTCCAGGGTGATGGCGAAAGCCTGCGCATTTTCAACCTGGGCAGACATCAACTGAACCTGATCGGACGCCGCATCGATCTCAAAGACTCCCATATCCTGGGGTTCACCATTGACAATGGCCCAAAGCTGGTATTGTTTGTCGGCTTCAGGGGGAGGCAACTGGTCCACCTTGAGCAGCACCTCACGGGTAACCGTATTCCAATAAACACGAACTTTGGAATCGGGACTGTTATCGGTCCCGGGCATTTCGACGATCCGGGTATCGGAACTGGCCAAAAGACTGTTGGTGTATGCCCTGGCTTCCGTTTCAGTCTGCAGGGTGGCCATCTGATCCCGGAGGTTTTGATTTTGGTCCTCAGCGGCCGCGATCTGTTGCTGGTATTTATTATTGTTGGTCAGCCAAAGCCCCCCGAAAACAAGGAGCAGGGCTACTGAAGCGGCAAGGGCCAGCTTCATGTACATTGGAATAATCCTGGCGGTTTCGGGAGTGGCATCTGCTCTTTCCATAGGAATAACGGCGGCGGCATCTCCCGGTTTTATTTGCGCTTCATCGTCAATAGCTTCCAGAATACCGGCCTTGAGTGACGTGGGCGGATCCACTGCATTGATCATGGCAAAAGATTCTATCGTTTGCTGAAGGCGCGAAAGCTCTTCCTTGATTTCAGGATAGATATGGGACATACATTCCACTTCCCGGCGTTCCTGCTCAGAAGCCGCGCCGAGGACGTATTCCTCTAAAATACCTGACGATATGTATGCTTTTATATCCAAAATAAAATAACGGTAAATACCTTTCTCAATGCCAAAACGGCGGTTCTAATTCTTGTTTTCACAGTGCCCAGGGGAATACCCAATGCTTCGGCTACCTCCTGCTGGGTGTACCCGTTGAAATAGATATAATCTACCATGAGCTTTTGCTCCGGCGGTAATTTTTCAACCAATTCCCTGAGTCCTATATTGTTGATTTTTATCGATGTTTGTTGGGCTTTCCCAATACCTACGTCAGAATCCGGGTTTGGGATTTCGACTATACCTTCTTTTTTTAATTTCCTTAATTTATCAATGGCCGTATTGCGGGAAATATTCAGCATCCAGGTAAAAATGGATCCCTTTTCAGGGTTGAACGAATGGATATGTTTCCATATTTTGACAAAGGCGTCCTGCATCACATCCCGGCCAATTTCTTCTGACCTCACAATTTTTGACACGACACCATACAATGCCGGGGCATACTTATCGTACAATTCCGCAAAGGCAGATTTATCACCCGCTTTTATCCGGGTAACCAATTGGTCGATATTTGTATTTTGTGTGTTCAAGAATTGTAAAAGTAATATTTTCTTTTGTATTTCTAATCATCTTACTGAAAGCAGCACCACCCCCGTAACGATCAGGGCGATGGCAAAATATTGTACCGGCCCCAGGGACTCTTTCAGGAAAGTAAGCCCCAATATCGCGCCGACCAATACCGACCCGCCAATAATAATTGGAATGCCCACCGAAGCAGAAATACCTTTAGAGAACACATAAAAGGAGGTAATTTCTGCCAGTCCGACAAATACACCCGCCAGCAACGCATAATTGATGCCTTTTTGCGAAATCTCCAAAGGCTGATCGGTTGTTTTCAGGATCAATAAAATGAGGCCTCCCAAAAGAGCCGCCACCACCTGTAGGATTACCGCCCCGACGATCTGGTTGATGTGACCTGAAGCAAGTTTTATGAAAACATTATAAGCGCCGAAAAAGACGGCCGTCATGATAGCGGGAAAGATCCAGTGCATAGGTTGTTTTTTGATGGAGCATCCAATGTTAAGCGATTTGATAAAATTACACTGAAAATTACAAACGACCAAACCCTTTTCTACACTGGACTTACTTTCCAGTCACCAAATAATTAGCATACTGAATAGTCACCTTGCCTTCTGTGGGCCCCTTATCTGTCTCCTTTCCCAAAGATTCAAAATCTCCCGTAATGGATACCGGCAGTTTCTTGTTCTTTACATCAAAGGTTACCTCTATCTTGTCGGGAAGATCGTAGGGATTATCCCTAAAAAAGAAATTGATCGTATAGGTTCCTGAATCTTTGGAAAAAGTACGCATCTGGTGCATGACCGATGTTTTGGGATCTATCCACATTTCCGCCAGGACGATATCACCGTCCGAATTGTCCGGAATGACCTTGATGAGACTGGTATTGATGCCCCTTACCTTTTCCTCCTTGACCAATATGGAGGTAAAGCCTTCGTTCATCATATTGAGGTATTCCATCTCCATGCCTTTTTTGGGCAAAAGGGTAAATCCTTCGGCTTTAAAATCGAATTTATCGGGGGCGGTATAAGTTACTTTCGCCTTTCTTTCCTTGATGTTGATAAAATCCACTTCCACCTTGATACGGGCATCTACGGTATATTTTTCAACCTTCTCCATCTTTTGTTTGAAAGCCATCAATATATCCCGGGAAGCGTCCTGGGCGTTCAGAGTGATTCCTAAAAGCAATAATGCTGAAAGTATGAATAGGGATTTGTACATAATTTTTTGTTTTTATGAATAACATCATTTTACATCAAATGGGTTTACTGAACGCGCGATTAATTTGACAGGAACCGATGCCAATGAACCCATTTTTAACTCAAAATATCCTTCCTTCTGAAATGATATAAGGCAATGCCCAGGAAAATCACCAGGTAGGCCATTTGCACGGAAATCGACCGCAATATTTTGGCTTTATCCAGTTCAAATTCAAAAAACGCCTGCCAGCCGGGCAGATAGGTGGTAAACAGCCACGGGTTCACCGGTTTCATCAAGCTAAAACCTATGGTACTGATGATGGTGATCCCGATGATGATGGCCACCGATCCGATGATGGGTCCAATGGAATTGTCGGAAAAAGAAGACAACATAAAGGCCAGCGCCGCCACTACCGTCATGCTCAGGGTGCCGTGAGCAAAAGCGGCAAAAAAGCGCCACGGCAGTTCATTGGCGGAGAAAAAGTTGATGGATTCTTTAAACACCATCAGGTCTCCTTTTCCGAAAATGAGAATGCCCCCTCCCATTCCGATCAGGATCATAAACAAGATGAGCAAAAGGGTATAAGTCCAGCCTGCCAGGAATTTGGCGATGAGCAATTTGGTCCTGCTG
Source organism: Lewinellaceae bacterium (assembly GCA_020636105.1). Taxonomy (NCBI): domain Bacteria; kingdom Pseudomonadati; phylum Bacteroidota; class Saprospiria; order Saprospirales; family Lewinellaceae; species Lewinellaceae bacterium. The sequence goes on along the minus strand of JACJYL010000001.1, from coordinate 4,660,102 downwards.
ATCGGCCGGGTCAGGATGAGCCGGAAGGTTCCGCTGTTGGCTTCTCCTGCAATGAGGTCGCCTGCCACGAGGGCCACCAGGATGGGCACATGAATCCACAGCGTATTCAGGACCAGGTAGGTGATGAGGTAGCCATTGATCAGGTTTCCTTCAAACTGGAAATTTTGGTCGAGCTGCTGCATGATGAAATCGAACAGGTTTTGCCCTTCGAAATAAATGCCCGCCTGGATGGCAACGATGATCAGGAAAATGGCCCCGAAACCGATATAAGTCCTTCCCTTTTTGAAAATCTTAAACAGTTCGATCTTTATGAGTGTATTCAATGATTTCATGCGGTGGTGATGTTGATGAAGTACTCTTCGAGGGAGCGTAATGGTTTTATGGCTGAGACGGCGATGTCATGTTCCACCAGGAAACGGTTCACTTCGGAAATGCGTTCCTGTTCAATGGAAAGGGTAATTTTGCCTTCCGCCGATTCGTTGAGGTGATTGGCCAGGATTGATTCCCGGATCAGTTTTTCGGCTTTTTCGGCTTCATTTACAAAAAAGGAGACTTTCATCTCTCCCTGGTTGAGTAATTCCTGTACATTACCTTCCACCACGCTTTTTCCTTTATTGATGATGACCATCCGGTTGCACAATTGCTCGATCTCATTGAGAATATGACTTGAAATGAGAATGGTAAGCCCACGTTCCACATTGATACGCTGGATGAGGTGGCGCATTTCTTTTTGCCCCTGCGGATCGAGCCCGTTGGCCGGTTCATCCAGGATAATTAGATCCGGGTCGTGCAGGAGGGTCTGGGCAATGCCCAGCCGCTGCCGCATCCCTTGTGAAAAGGTTTTCACCTTGCTCTCGGAACGGGCGAGTAATCCCACCAGGTCGAGGGTCTCATCGATCTTGCGAGTCAGGTTTTTTACCTCGGAAATTTTTCCAAGGATCTCCAGATTTTCCCTTGCTGTAAGGTATTTGTAAAAATCGGGTTTTTCAATCAATGCCCCGATTCGGCTAAGCGTCTTGTAGCGATTATGGGCAAGATCCTGCCCAAAGAGTTTAATGGCTCCACCAGTAGGTTTAATCAGGGAGAGCATCATGCGGATGCTGGTGCTTTTTCCTGCGCCATTAGGCCCCAGAAAACCATAAATATCTCCCTTGTAGACCTTTAGCGACAGCTCATCGACCGCCTTAAATTTTTTGTAGTTTTTGCTGACGCTGTCGAGTTCTATATACGTTTCGCTCTTCAAGTTTATGTGATTTTTCCGCATCCGGAAATGCGCGTTTAAAGCTTTGTTTTTCGGTAACAAAGAGTTACAGGATAATGACACTTTTAAGGAGATTTAGTTCATTACCAAATAAAAATTAGACCTATTATTCAAAAAAAATATCCGGTTGAAAAGACTCGAAAAATGTGCCGTGCTTACAGCACTCACTTTCACTCCATGTATTGAGGGTGACGCCGTCACCCTCAATACATGGAGTGGCGATGGCACTTTTGTTAGGGAACCATTTGAACCATATGAAACCTCCATACCAAACAATACAGGTTGTCAAATGCCCCCTTCTTTTGACCGGTGTCTTCCCATCCACCTGTTGACCACGCCTTTGTAGACAAGATAGGGCTCTCCCTGTTTTTGCGCCAGGTACTGCTCTTCCAACCGGATCTGTACGGAAATACTCACATAACTGACCAACCCCAGCCCGAAGGTGACGGCATTGGGCATGAGGAGAAAAAAGCCGAAGTAAGAAACCCGAGCAGTTCGTGTTTTTTGTCCGTGTACGGCGGGGTGTCGTAACGAGTGGGCTTTATTATTAATGGTTACAATTGGCGCAAATGCCTTTGATCACGAGGTTTGCCTGCTGGAGACGGAAATTAAGGGGCAGTTCAATTGATGGAATACTGACGGAATTCAGACAATAAGTGGCATCGCACCGGGTACAGTGGAAATGGTAGTGCATATCCTCCGGGGCACATTCACAATCTTCATAACATAAAGCATATTTCACGGAACCCGAACCGTCGTCGATGCGGTGGATGAGTTTGTTTTCTTCAAAAGTTTTCAGTGTTCTGAACAAAGTGGACCGGTCGGCTCGTTCCAGCCCGGCTTCCAGGTCCTTAAGCGAAACGGCAGCCTTTTGTTCCGATAAATACTGAAGGACTAAAAGCCTCATGGCCGTCGGGCTAATGTTTCTGTGTTGCAGCGTTTTTTCTTCGTCTTTCCTGAGCTTCCTTTTATAGCCTCATGCGGTCCTTTTTCCTTCGAAAATATTATCAAGTCATCCTTTCTGTCCACTTCTTTCACAAACCCAAGCCTTTCGAGCAGACGGATGGCCCTGGCGTTTTCCTCATGGGTCAGGGCTGTTATCCTTTTCAACCCAAGCGTATCAAAACCGAATTGAATGGTCATCCCCAGCGCCGTGGTCATAAAACCCTTTTGCCGGTGCTGAGGCAACAAGACACATCCCAACTCTCCCGATTCGGCTTCAAAACCACGGTAATATCCGCATGTCCCGACCACCGATTGGGTTACGGGATCGACAATGGCCCAATGCACGGAATTTCCGGCGGCATAATCGACAATGATCCTTTTTTGCATTTCCCAGGCTTCTTCTGCGGATCGGGCCGGTTGCCCGTCGTAAAATGAAATCTCCCACAGGGCATGCATATCAGCATAAAGGACTTCCCTTAAAAGCAGGTTTTCACCGGAAAGGGCTGGAAAAGGATCAAAAGGAAGTTTTTGCATTGATTGCTGGTTTTATGTTAAACCTTGTTAATATCACCGCCAACTCAATTGTATCTTTTACCTATCCTTCAACGGCACCCAACTCTCGTCTGTCAGCTGAAGCGCCTCGTGCATAAAAGTCTTATACTCCGCATAGGTCTTTTGTTGCAGGCTGGCCAGTTTTTCTTCTTTCATCTTTTGGTGTAACGGGTCTCCCATGGGATCAATTTTCCAAATACCGTCTTCTTTCAGGAAAGCGACAGGGGCAATGGAAAAGGTTGACTTTATACCTCCGACAGCTTCCTGCCCGCTATAAAACATCAGGTTCTCAAGTCTGGCTTCGCTCATACCCAGATACATTAACCCTTCGTTTATTTTGGCCAGAACTTCTTTCACGGAAAGCCCGACAAGGGTATCCGCACTAAAAGTATTTCTAAGGCTGAAAACCTGGATTTGATCACCAAGGGTCAGGGTCTCAAGGGTTGACTTTTTTGTCACCAGGGCATGATTGATCAATCCCTGATATTTGCTTAAATAACGATTGGAAAACAGTTTGTAGCGATCCTCAAAACTCGTGGAGTCTGAATTGAATGTAGCCAGGTAATCTGTGGTCAGTTGATTGATCTGATCAGTCGCTTCCTGTTTTCCGGTGAAATTGGGCTCCACCATTTTAGCCAATGATTTCAGACTGTTTTGCTGGGAATCGTGGCTGCAGGAAAAGAGAAAAACGGACAAGCAGAAAAGTAAGAAAAAACGCATTTTAAGGTACATAAACAGATGCTTAAAATTATTAATGTTGGCAAAAATAATAATTCCTCTGTTGGGAGCACCGATTTTTCCATAAAACGCTGGCATCCTCCATTTTTATGAGTTTATTGCATTGAAAAAATAACCGCCTGGCAGGGTTGCAATGAAATGGTTTTTCCGTTGCGCTCCAGAGATTCATAATTATTGATCAGCAGGTCCCCGGCCAAACCGGCTTCTTCGAGTTCAATACTTGCATTTTCCTGTGAAAAATTCAGCAGGATCAATACTTTTTGGTTGTCCAAGGTCCTCGTATAGGCATAAATCTGAGGATGTTCGCGTTGCAACAATTGATAAGTACCATAGATCAGTATAGGGTTTTCCTTTCTGAGTTTAACCATTTTCCTAAAATAATTCAGGCAGCTATTGGGATCCTGTTCCTGATAAACGACGTTTAATTTAACGTAGTTCGGGTTAACGGTCAGCCAGGGGGCAGCCGTTGAAAAACCTGCATTTTCGGAAGCGTCCCATTGCATGGGAGTGCGGCCGTTATCGCGGGAAAAATATTTCAGTTTTTTCATAAAGAGATCGATATCGCCACCTTCATGAACCACCTTTTTGTATCCATTCAGGGCCGCGATATCCTTATAATCTTCAATTTTATCGAACCCGATATTGGTCATCCCAAGTTCATCGCCATAATAACAATAGGGTGTCCCTCTCATGCTCAGAATGAACGTATTGAGCATTTTGGAAGCAGCAGCCCTGAATTCAGGCTTGTTGCTGACGTACCTGTTTACCATTCTCGCATTATCGTGATTGGCCAGAAAAATGGATTGCCAGCCGTTCCGGGCAAAGGCACTATCCCACCGGGAAAACAGGTCTTTAAATTCCATCAAGGTAAAACCTTCCATCCTGTTGGCCAGATCAACGCCCTCAAAATGATAAGCCATTTGCAACTCATTCCTGTCGGAATCAACGAGGTCATGCGCATCTTCAAAAGTACTGCCCGCACCTTCCGATACAGCGAATACGTCATATTTGCTCAAAACCTCACGATTCATTTCCTTAAGGTAATCATGCAAATTCGGCCCCATGCCGTAATATTTGATGACATTCCTTACATCCTTTTCATATCCTTGCGGCAATGCAGGGAATGTAGTGTCTTTAGCCACAAACTGGAAAGCATCGAGACGGAACCCGTCCACCCCTTTTTCGGCCCAGAATTTCATTATGTCGTAAACTTCCTGCCTTACCTTTGGATTCTCCCAGTTGAGATCCGGCTGTTTCCTTGAAAAATAGTGCAGGTAATAAGCATCGGTCAGGGAATCGTACCGCCAGGCATCTCCATTTTCATCAAAATAACTCCAACGGTAGTTGGGCTTTCCTTTTTCAGCGGGCCACCAGTGGTAATAATCGCGGTAAGGATTATCCCTTGAGCTTCTCGATTGCTTGAACCATTCATGTTCATCACTACTGTGATTGACCACCACATCCATGACGAATTTAAGGCCCCGGTCGTGCATGCCCTGAAGCATCGCATCAAAATCCTCCATGGTTCCAAATTCATCCATAATGGCCCTGTAATTACTGATGTCGTAACCATTGTCATCATTAGGTGAGCTATAAATAGGATTGAGCCAAACTATATCCACCCCAAGGCTTTTGATGTAATCCAGTTTTTCGATGATTCCCCCCAGATCTCCCACTCCATCTCCATTTGTATCCTTAAAACTGCGGGGATAAATCTGATAAATAACCGCTTCTTTCCACCAAATTCGGTCCTGTTTATTTGTTTCAGTCACGGTCTGCGATTGTTGTGTACAACTTCCGAAAATAATGAGCAGGAAAAACAAACCGGCGAAGCCTTTCAAATAGTTAATTAATTCCATTGAAATCCTTGTGTTTTCAGGACACTCCCATGCCGTTTTTCCTGCACCGGAATGCCCGTTTTGGTAAATTTAAATACGAATCATATTATTCTCCAAAGATTTTGTACCCCCATGCGGTTCTCAAAAAATCAGGCACCAAAAGCAATGTTTGCATGAATAACCCAAATATCAAAAGATAACCTCAGGGATTATTTACTCCTCCGTGGTAAACGAAGAGGCTGGTAATCCTTCCTTATTAAAAAGGGTCGCCACCCCGTTATCACGCCAGGCATAGCGGGCATAAAGAGGTTCGGAAACTGTCGAAGCAGCAACCTGTATCTTGTCGCCAAAAATTTTGGCTTCCGCCGGAACAAAATTTTTATCCGCACCTGCAATCTCAAAGCCTGTCAGGTCACTGTGAGTCATCAGGCCACTGCCTTTATGATCAAAATCCAGGATCAGGCTGTTACCTGAAATTTCCAGGGACTTAAATAAAGGCCCGGAAGCCACCAGATCCTTTCCATAGTCATTGGCGAGGGCCAACCCGGCCAATCGGGCACCCACATCAGGTTTGTTGGCCGGATGTATATTGGCAAAATTCCCGATGTCCATGGTTACTACCATGCCCGTTCTGGGCGTTTTCAAAGCATCCCTTTGAGCATCTCTGAGCAGTTGACTGACATCCTGGCTGGCATCCGGCGAACCATTATACCGATATGGCGCAATCTGAACAAAGTAAAATGGAAATTCGCTGCCCCAACGTTCACGCCAGTCGGTGATCATCGCCGGGAAGAGCTTTTTGTATTGTTCCGCACGGCCTACATTGGCTTCGCCCTGGTACCAGATCGCTCCTTTGATGGTATAAGGAATCAACGGGCTGATCATCCCATTATATAAAACCGTGGGAAGGCTTGCATTAAATGTATGAATTTCAGGGCGCTGCGCAAGGTCAAAGGTAGGGTAGTCATACAGGTAAAAAAGGTTTTCGAATATTTCTGCCCGTGGTAAAAACTTCCAGCTGCCTTCAAGGCTTACGGTTTTTCCTGAGGCATTGGTCATCTCAAACGGCCCGGTGAATGATCCGCCGCCGCCGGTATCCACCACCCGGATGGCAATGGTATTTTCGCCTTCCGTCAGTACCGATTTGGGGATGGTATAAGTTCTTGCCACATTCCACTTACCGCTGCCCATCATTTCCCCAATTTGCTGCCCGTTGACATAAGTCACATCCATGTCATCAATGGCCCCGATACGTAAGGTATAGTCCGAACTTACATCTGTTACGTTTATCTTTTTCCTGAACCAGGCAATGCCGTCAAATGTGCCGGTTTTAAGGTTATCAAAGGCTCCCGGCAATTCAACAACCGGCCAGCCGGCATCATCAAAACCAGAGGCTTCCACCCCGCTATCCCTGAAATTGGCAGAATTCCACTCCTCCTCGGTCTGGGGAATCTCAAGCGTCTCCCAGCGATCAAACCATGCTTTGGTAATATTCCTGGGCGCAGGATCATTCATTTCAGCCATGGCTTCATCAAAATCCCCCAGGGTTTTCAATTTTTCCTGACTCGTCCAGGCCTCCGCAGGAGTGCCGCCCCAACTGGAGTGGATGATGCCTACAGGCACATTGAGTTCCCGATGGAGCCGTTTGGCAAAAAAGTAAGCGGAGGCGCTAAAGGCCCCTACGGTTTCTGGCGAAGCTACTTCCCATGTCCCGACAATATCCAAGGTCGGTTCGGGCAAACAGTTTCGGGTTACGGTAAACATCCTTATACCGGGAAAATCAGCCTGCTGAATTTCAGCTGCCGAATTCAGAATGGTATCATTTGGAGGCCATCCGGATAACGGCATTTCCATATTGGATTGCCCCGAAGCCAGCCATACTTCCCCGATCATAACATCCTTTATTGCAATAGTCGTGTCACGGGTAACAATATCAACCGTAAAAGGCCCTCCTGCTTCCGGGGTGGTAAGGTTAAGTTTCCAACTTCCTTTATCGTCAGCAATGGCAGTGGTTTCTTTCCCCCAACTGCCGGAAACCCGAACTTCCCCTTTTGGTGCATAACTTCCCCAAAAAGACACTTCTGTCTGTTGCTGAAGAACCATGTGATCCGTAAAAAGGGCATTGACCGACAAATTCCCTTTTTCCCCGGGGGGGCGGCATGAAGTGGCCAACACCAGCAAAAGCCCAAAACCAAGGAGGCTAACCGAACATTTTTTAAACATTTTTCTTGAATTTAGATTATCAATATTGCTCTAACAAAAAAAAAATCGATATAAAATTGGTGTTCTCAAAATCGGAATACATTTTTTTAACCGGGGAAAAACGCTTCTCAATTTTTCTTAAAAATACTTTTTTAACCCCACAAATCCAAAAGGATTAAGGTACTTCATGATTATTTAGACCGGTTTTAATGATGGCAATAAAAATTACCGACTTCCCGTAGAAAATGATCAATTACACCGATGAATCGATCATCATAGTATTATCTTTAATTATCCCGGCCCGCAATGAATAAAAATGGATAAAAATACGCTTGAAAACATCCGGATTCCCCTTGTCGCCCAGCCACAGGAGGCCATCAACTGGGAAATTTTCGTTTGTGACAACAATGATTATACGGTGAGCATCACAGCTTCCATGGGAGGGAAAATTGCATTTGAACCCGTCCGTCACATTTCGCGGGTCAGGAATACGGGGATTCCCTGGCAAAAGGCGATTGGCTCCTTTTGGTCGATGCTGACACCTATCCCGGTGCCGGGACGCATCAGCAGGAAGTCAGCAAGCAGGCTACTAGGGTGCTGGCACAAAAAACGGAGGAGGCAGGGGACACACAAATTTTCTGTGCGTAGCCACAAAACCTGTATTCCGGTAAAATTCATGGGCTTTTTTTCGCTTCACATTGGAAGTCACTTCGAGTTGAATGATCTTTTTTGACCGGGCCAGTTCCTTGAGGAAGTCGAGCAGTTTTTGTCCTAATCCGAGGCTGCGGTGTTCAGGCACGACATACATCTCTTGTATCTCCCCTACCAGGCCGCCATGGTGCATCAGGTTTTGCGCATGGCAGCTTAAAAAGCCAACCGATTCCTGTCCCAGGGTGGCAATGAGGTAAATATTGTTCGGGTTTTCAATATTTTCCTTAAATATTTTTTCCTGTTTCACTTTATCAAATACCTGCTCTTCCAGGGCACAAACGAATTGATAAACCGGTTCGAAATCGGAATTTCTCGCCTTTCTTATGGTCAGTTGATCCATGGATTTATTCAGTTTATTATTACCATACACTTTGGGGGAAAGCCCTGAAAATTCATGGTTGGTTCTCGCAGATGGAATACAATGACATTCCTTGCTTTTGTCGAAAAAATAAGGCAAAACAACCAAAATGATCAGTGAAAATCAACGTAACACAAAAAGTGCACGGTAAAGTATTTATTATACCGTTGAAATAATGAGGATTAGAGCTGTTTAACAAAATACATATCGATTTCGCCTTTGCCTTTGACCGATATTTTGCCACGGTACTCGCATTTAAACTCGTCTTTCACCAATTCGTAAGTAGCCCCGGAAATATTTACCTTTCCCACCTCGCAGGCGCTTTCCATTCGGTTCGCGGTATTCACCGTATCTCCCCAAATATCGTAGGAATATTTTTTTACACCAACGATACCTGCCACCACTGGTCCTGTGTGGATCCCTATGCGGTTCTCAAAAAAGACCTTTCCCGCTTTTTTCCGTTCTTCCATGCGGGCACTGACATATTTTTGTATTTCCAGGGCTGCCCTTAACACGTCCTTGGGATGTGTCCTGTTGGGGGTGGGCAAACCACCCGCGGCCATATAGGAATCGCCGATGGTCTTAATTTTTTCAACGCCGTGTCTTTGCATGATTCGATCAAATTCGGAGTAACATTCGTCGATCTCTGCTACCAGTGATTCCGGGGTCATCTTTTCCGATATCCTCGTAAAATCCTTGAAGTCGGTAAAAAGAACGGTTACCTCCTCGATCAGTTTCGCATCAGCTGACCCTTTGGTTTTTAATTCTTCCGCTATTTCTGCGGGAAGGATATTTAGCAACAGATCGTCACTTTTTTTCTTTTCTTCCTCTACTGTCTTCTTTTGGTTCATGATCACACGGGTGGCCTTATAGACTTCTTCTTCCAGTTTTTTGGCCCTGTGTCTAATGGCGGCAGTTCTCCACCGGTAAAACAAGATAAACGAAATGATGACCATCGCAACCAACGAAAAGCGGAACCATCTTGTTTGCCACCATGCAGGCCAAATCTCGAAACCGTATTCAAAAGGCTCGCTCCAATAACCGGAACTGTTCATCGCTTTCACCATAAAGGTATAAGAACCATAGGGAAGATTCCCATAATTAGCCTCGGTCTCCGTGGTGGGAATGTTCCAGTTTTTTTCCAGTCCATCGAGCATATATTGGTATTTGACACCCTGGCTGCTGTTGGTAGTAACGCCTATATAATTGAAAGTCAGAGAATTGTTATTGTATTTAAGCCCCAGATTTTGTGGTACATTATAAAATCGTGAAATGCTGTCGAATGAAAAAGGCCCTACACGAATGCCGTTCCCGAGGATCATGGTACTGTCTTTTTTATAAAGCACCTCCTGCCAGGAGATCTTTTCGTTGAACAAAGCCACATCGGTCAACTGCATATGGGGGGGCAGAGAATCTACCTCGAATGCCCCCGGGTGCACCACGGACAGCCGATCATTGGCTCCCACCCAAATGGTGCCTTTGCGATCTTCATGGATCGGCCCGGCCCCGACGCCGAGGAATCCGTCTCCATAGGTGAAGTTCCTGAAAAAAATGTCCGTGGAACGAATGCTGGCGGTTTTCGCTTTTTCCGTAATCGACTGTGCCTTTTCCCCAGACAACATGCTCAATCCGTACCTCGTCCCTATCCAGATATTGCCCGATCTGTCTATTTCCAACCCAGTGAGGTTATTGCTGACCAGCCCCTGGTCTTCGGTAAAATAAAAGAAAGTCTTTCTATCCGGATCGTCGGTCGGTTCACATCTGAGCAATCCCCCATCCCGTGTGGCCATCCAGATGATTCCATCTTTATCCTCAATCATGGAATAGATCCAGGCATCCGGCAAACCCTGTTCCGCAGTGTAGCTGCTGGCAGAGAGAACCGTACCGTCTTTTCTTAGTCGTATTTCCATAATACCCAGATCCCCTGCCACCCATAAATTTCCATGGTGATCGATCAATAGGTCTTTTCCATTGGCAATAATACCTGGATATTCAGTAGCCATGATTTTAAAAGCCCCCTCCCTGCCAGAGGAAGAAGGTTCATAAATGACCAGCCCCAGTCCTCCCTGAAGGAACCACAAATTTCCATTGTCATCTTTCATCATTTCAAGACATGAAGTCTTCAGTGTATCATTGTACCAGGTAAAAAACTTGCCGTCGAATTTCGCGATGCCAATATTCGTTGCAAGCCACAGGTCTCCGTTGTCTTCCTGATCAGCGGCAAAGATGAGGTTATCCGGCAAGCCCTGTTCCGTCGTATAATTGGTGAATTGTTTTCCATCGTACCGGGTGAGCCCTCCGCCGTATTGCCCCAGCCATAAGGAACTGTCCCGGGCTTCAAAAATATGGCTGACTTTGTTGTTGCCCAACCCGTCATGTTCTGTAAAATGGGTAAAACTGCTGCCCTTATAGACCGCCAAACCGTTTTCAGTTCCGATCCAGATATTCCCCGAATGGTCCTTTTCAAGGGTCCATGCCACATTCGAGGGCAGGCCTTCATCCTTGGTGAATTTCTGAAAAGATCCCCCGTCATACATGAACAATCCATTGGCCGTGCCAAACCACAAATTTCCCCGGTTGTCTTCAACGATCGATTGAACATGGGCATCGGTAAACCCTTCCTTTGACGTGTAGCTTTGCATGGTTTTCCCATCAAATCTATTGGCCCCAGAAATCGTGCCGATCCACAAGTTCCCTGAATGGTCTTCGTAAACAATATTGGACAGGTTATCATTGAGGCCGCTAAGCGTATCCAACACCAAAAATGATCTGCCATCAAACTTTATTATCCCCCCTCTGGTAGCCAGCCACATGTTCCCTTTTCGGTCTCCGGATATGCTTTCGACATGTTTTATGCCCTGCCGTTCTCCATAAAGGGTAAAAGTGTTTCCGTCGTATAAAAACAGCCCTTCGGAGGAACCAAACCAGATCCCCCTGGCTTCATCTTCATAAAACGCATCAACATGAGTGCCAAAAAATCCTGTCGTAGGACCAAATTGGGTAAAGGTATGCCCGTCGAACCGGCAAATTCCCTGGTTCCAGGTACCAAACCAAAGATCGCCATTCCGCATTTCGTTGACAGAAGTGACCAGGTTATCGATGAGTCCTTCCTCAGTCGTATATTCCGTAAATTGACGGCCATCGTACCTCAGGACTCCTCCACTCCACATAGCCACCCAAAGGTTGCCCATCCTGTCGGTAAGCATATCCTGGATAACAGTGGTTTTCAACCCCTGCAATTTTCCAAAACTGCTGAAGCTGGCAGGATTAGGATCTCTGAAAGCCATATCTTTGGCTTTTTTGACATTGGGTAAGCCAGCGGCCACTTTTTTGCCTTTTGCCGAAAATACCTCCGGAAGAGGAACGGAACCACTCCCGGGAGTGATGACTTGTAAGGTGGAAGTATCTACAGGAACGCTGGGAATATGCTCAGGCAACAAAGTGACATTTTTATGAGCCCTCATCACCCTGGGGGCTTTTAGGGCCACCCTTTTAGGTTTGAATTGAAACGCGGAGATCACCGGCAGGCTGTCTGTTGGAATCTGGTAGCCCTTGACGTCCATTACCACGGGCTGTTTAAAATTTGAAGGAAAAGAACCGTCCACATCCTCCCGGTCGCAGGCAAAGAACAAGACCAGGCCCGAAAACAGGCTCAGAAAAAGGTAGAATTTCCAAAATAACTGTTTGTGTTTTCTCATTCATTGATTGTTAACTCAATGCCCACAAGTTACTCCATTTTACAATAATTCTATTGGGTCAAAAGCAAATACTGGTAATTTTCAAGGGTCAATGATGAACCCAGTTCGGTGATTTCCCCGGTAAGGGCATTGGTCCAACTGGTATTTTGGAGTGCGGCGGGCAGGGAAAAACTCGACTGGCTGTTCCGCGCATTGACCATTACCAATAAGGATTCATTGCCCGATACCTTTTTGAAGCAAACCACCTTGGGATCGGAATAATGGGTATTCGTTCCCGTTTTGGCCGCTTCCGACTGGGTGTAAAAAGCCATGATCTCCTGGTAAGCCTGCAGCATATCGGGATTATCATTCCAGTTGATAGGCGAATTGGAGAAAAAGGGCACATTGCTGGTACGGCCCACTTCCTGGCCAGTATAGAACAAAGGCACCCCACCCATGAAGATCGTCATCACGGAAGCGGCCAGAGCGCCCTTTTTTCCGTTGAACAAGACCATAGGCGTTTTGTCCCAGGCCGACTCATCGTGGTTGGTCGTAAAACGCAATTTTTGCTTACCGGAAGGAATGCCGCTATATTCACTGTTATGGGTCAGGTAGAGGTTGCCGGCCGAGGATCCGCCGAATACACTCTTTACGGCTCCATAAAAACTCCACCCGTAAGTCATATCAAAACCGGCAGCATAATGATCACTGCGATCGCCTTCCGCCAGGAAAATGAGCTGGCGGTCAGGGGCCGATCTCAATTCATCGATGGCCTGTTTCCAAAAATCAAAGGGCACCCCATCGGCATAATCACAACGAAAACCATCCACATTGGCTTCGAATACCCAGTATTCCATGGCATCGATCATGGCTTCCCGCATATTGGTGTTGGCAAAATTAAGGTCGGCCACATCCATCCAGTTGGTGCCCGCAGGATGGATGATATTGCCGGAGGCATCCTGGGTGTACCATGTTTTGTTTTCGATCCATGCATTGTCCCAGGAGGTATGGTTGGCGACCCAATCGAGCACGATGGCCATTCCCCTGGCGTGGGCCTCATCCGTCAGAGTTTGCAGACTTTCCAATGTCCCATATTCCGGGCTCACGGCCTTATAATCTTTAACAGAATAAGGAGAGTTGACAGAATTGACCTGCCCGATAGGATAAATGGGCATCAGCCAGATCACATTGGTCCCGAGTGCCTTCAACTCATCCAACCGATCAATAACGCCCTGTAGATTCCCACCCTGGCTAAAAGCCCTGAGGTTAACCTCATACATCACGATATCCGCCGTAGCGGGAACATCGGCAAAAGGCGTTCCGTACTGGGTATAGGTTGTGCCGTCATCCCCCGGAGGGGTCGGGTCCTCTTTTTTGCAGGAAAAATGGATAAGAGAGACGAAGAAGAGGAGGGCAAAGAATTTTATCAATTTCATGAGTATTCGGATTTGTATTTTTATTTTCTCAAGCTAAAAAGCTTTTGTTGCTGCAAAATGAGGATTATTTAAACGAATAAAAAATCCCCCACCTAATAACCCAAAGAAAAGTCACTCGACCATCACTTCATCCACGAACAGCCAGGCCTTTCCTCCCGAACCTCCATGCCATTCAGGGCAGATGCCTATATTTTTTGCCCTGATTTTCAGGTAACGGGCCCTGGTATTTTGGGGAGCACAATTAAAATCATTTATACCGTTTTTGTCCGTTTCCCGGGTTGAGTGGTTATATTTAAAAACGGATGAAAAAATTTTGCCATCCTCAGAAACCGCATACTCCAGTTGCTGGGGATAGAAAATCCAGGAACCTATATTCTGGAGGAACCCCACTCTTATTTTTTTGACAGGTTTAACGGTCCCCAGATCAATGACGACTTCAAAGTCATTGCCCTCAAAACCGAGCCAGTTGCCATCGTGAAAGTCGGTAGTGGCGCGAACGTTATCGCTCAGGGTGAGTTTGCCCAATGCCGGGTAATTGGGGCTAATCTCGGACTTAAGATCGAGGCTCTTGAATTTGGTGGTCCTGATGAATTCTGCAATACTCACCGGGCTGGCAATGATGCCCGGTTGGGAGGCAAAAGCCTTGACCACGGCAGATTGCCTGAGCAGGAGAGGTTCTTTATAAACAGGAGCAGAAAGGTCCGGTTCGCGGCCGTCCAGGGTGTAGTGTATGCTGGCTTCGGGGCTGGCACTGGAAAGCGTTACCATTACTTCTTCCCCGAACAATTCTTTTTGCACATTTTTTACCCGGGGACTGCTGATTGCCGGTGTTTCCGCCACCTCGGCGGCAGCGGCCTTCATTTTGAGGGTCCAGGCATATTTCACGGGGCGGTTTTTCGATTGCTGCCAGGCTTCAGGAAAGGTTACTGTCAACCCTTTTTCCTTATCCCATGACCAGGGCAGAGGACGATCATATCCCAATAGAATTATGTCCCTGTCGGGCTCGGGTTTTGCGTATTTCAGGGTAAAAGTCCTGCCCGGCCACTCCAGGAAAGTGGCATATAAAGCGGCCCCTTTTTGGGTGTACCGCACGATATCCTGTTCGGCATAAGTGGCGAATTTTGAGGTATTGTAAATCGCTTCTCCATTCACCTTCATCCATTGTCCCATTTCGGCCAGGCGTTCCACACTGGGGCCAGGAATCAGTCCTTCGGCCGTAGGGCCCACATTAAGGAGGTAATTACCCCCTTTGGCGGCAATATCGACCAGGTTATGGATCAGCATCCCGGCAGATTTCCAGTTGTCGTCGTTCTTTTTATACCCCCAGCTGGTATTCATGGTCATACAGGATTCCCAGTCCAGGTCAGACGTACCCTCCAGAATTTCCTGCTCGGGGGTGCCAAAATCGCCGACAAATTCACCTTCTTTGGTCATGCCCTGCATCCCCTGACGGCCTTTCCCCACCCGGTTATTGATGATGATGTCAGGCTGTAAATTTCTAACGTATTGATAAAGGTCACGGCCCTGTTCTTCGGACCATTCCGGTATCCACTCTCCGTCAAACCACAAAACGCCAATGTCCCCGTATTCTGTCAGCAATTCCTTCAGTTGAGGTTTGAGGTATTTTTCCCGGTACTCCGGGAAAGTGTTGCCGCTGGCCAAAGGGTGGTGCCAGTCCATAATGGAATGATAAAAGCAAAATTTTATCCCGGCCGCTTCACATTCCCGCGCCAGTTCTTTCAAAACATCTTTGCCATAGGGCGTGGCATCGATGATATCATAATGGCTGACTTTCGAATCCCACATGGCAAAACCGTCGTGATGTTTGGAGGTGATCACTATATATTTCATGCCTGCGTCTTTGGCGATACGCACCCATTCTTTTGCATCGAATTGGACCGGGTTGAACTGAGGCGGAAATTTTTCGTATTCCTCCACGGGAATTTTGGCGCTGAACATGATCCACTCCGCTGCCCCGTCCACCTCCTCTCCCTTGTAAATGCCGGCAGGCACCGAAGAAGGGCCCCAGTGAATGAACATGCCAAAGCCGGCATCGCGCCACCATTGCATACGTTGGTTAAAGGCTTCAGGACTTTCATTTATGAAATCAGTCGATACAGAAGACTGGCAACCGGCGAGGAATAAAATAATAAAAAAGGAGCTGGTAAGATGGATCAGGCTTTTCATTAATTTTGAACTAAAAGTACGAAAAAAAGCCATTTGAACACCGTTTATCCATTGATTTTCGCTTACCTTTTTAATACTACTTTGTCACTTAAAAAACGTAGCAACACATTCCGTACCTGCCTGCTGCAGGTGAGGTACGAAATATAATGATCAATTTGAGGGCTGAATTTCCTTTAAACAATTGACGTGCTAAAAGTGACAAAGTAGTATTAAGCCTTTATGTTTATTATTAACTCTATGCCCGTCCCTCTAAAGAAAACATTTTTCCCTTCCTGACATTTTTCAAACCCTTAATTGGGGTGTTTTAAGACCTTTGATGAGCAACCAAAAAGCAAAGGAAAATTCACCGACTACTACGATAGAGAGAAAAATAATCACTAATACAGAAATGACTTTATTGGGCGCCAAGGCGAAATGGGAAAAACTTTCGAGCAAATACCCCAAACTTCCCACCATCATGAACACTGCAATCCATCGGGGATGATTTCCGGAACGATATACCAAATAACCCAGAATGATCAAATGGAGCCCAAAGAACAGCCCCCATAACAGGATTCCGTCCTGATGGATATTAAAAAAGAGCATCGTGAGGGCATTTAGTTGTTCCTGACCGTAAGCATTAATGAAGTCCGGATCCGTCAAAAAGAATAATGGCGTTACGTAAATGACCAGATTGATCCCCATGGTAAAAATCATGGCAAACCGGGCAAAGGTGGCAATAAGTGCCAGGGTTTTGTTCACGGTTTTAAACATTTGATAAAGCATTACCGTCAGAATCATCTCTATCATAAAAACAAAAGTGTCGGCAGCAACGCCTGTGCGAAAGAGGGTCACATGGCCGAGAAGGTTTTCCACTGTTGCGGAAGCCTCCCCGGTTTTTATGATAACCCCGGGTACGTATCCGATAGAAAACATGCCCAGTATGGCGATAAGTAAATAAAGTAACCCTGCGATTTTTGCATACTTTACGGGGGACAGATTTTTAATCGATGTTGTCATTGGATTTAATTTTTACTGAAATAGATTAATGATTGATTTTGATGACCACATTGCCTCTTTTGTGGCCGTTTTCTATGTAGCGGTGCGCGGCGGCAGTCTCTTCAAGAGAGAAGCTTCTATCCAGAACGGAAATGAGTTTTCCTTCATGAATGATCTTTTTGATCTCCAGAAGCAGTGCCTTTAATTCAGGCACCAGACGAATACCCGTGGCGGAGAACTTCGCCTTTTTGCTGCTGAATGCCGAGGTCCACATCATTTGGAGCAGCAAACGAAACCCCAATACAGGTGACATGTAGATCCCTTTGGAGGAAAGCACTCTTTTGCATCTTGAAAAAGAACTTTTCCCGATGGTGTCATATACAATGTCGTAACGCTCATTTGATGCAGTGAAATCCTGACGGGTGTAATCAATAACAAAATCGGCCCCCAGTGACTTCACCAGGTCGATATTTTTGGTACTGCAAACGCCGGTGACTTCAGTCCCAAAATATTTTGCCAGTTGGATCGCCGCTGTTCCCAGGCTTCCGGAAGCTCCGTTGACGAGTACTTTTTGTCCGGGTTGTACATTGGCCAGATCCTTCAGGAAATTCATCGAGGTCAGAGGGCCGTCGCACAGCGGCGCGGCTTCCTCGAAAGAAAGTTTCACGGGCTTGTGGGTAACCAGATCATCTTCGGCAATGCAGATATATTCGGCATTGGTCCCGAAAGAGAGGGTCGTTTCGCCAAAAACCTCATCACCG
Organism: Lewinellaceae bacterium; assembly: GCA_020636105.1. NCBI lineage: Bacteria > Pseudomonadati > Bacteroidota > Saprospiria > Saprospirales > Lewinellaceae > Lewinellaceae bacterium. The sequence goes on along the minus strand of JACJYL010000001.1, from coordinate 4,642,458 downwards.
GTTTGAAAATCCTTTACTTTTTTGCCAATGGCCTCAACCACGCCGGCGAACCCCGTGCCGGTGATCGGGTTTTTAGGCTTTTTCAGGCCGGTAAATAACCTTCCGACGTATGGTTTGCCGGTCCTCATCATGCAGTCGGCCGTGGTGGCAGATGCCGCATAAACCTTTATCAGGAGCTCGTCAGCTTTCAGGTTTGGATTTTTCACTTCATGGAGCTCCAGCACTTCAGGTGATCCGTAGCGGGTGCAAACTATTGCTTTCATTGTCTTATTTTTTAATTGAAAATATTTTGAAACAAGGGTAACAAACTACGCTATTCCTCTTTTCTTCCACAAAGATGGGGTGATGGCGGCTCCTGGTCGTTCCCGATTACACAGACACGTTCGGAATTATAAATCCGAACGCAAAAAGGCGGATACTAAAACACTGAAAAGAGTTCAGAAGAGGCGTTATTCCTGTTCCTTGAGGAATTGTTTAGGCGTAAGGCCCGTTTCTTTTTTGAAATAGGTATTAAAAACGGTCTTCGAATTGAAACCGCTTTCATAAGCAAGCCCGAGGAGGCTTAGATGTGCATTAGTCGAGTCTGTGGCGAGTTGTTTAAATGCCTCCACCCGGTAATAATTGACGAATTCGTTGAAATTTTTCCCTATGCTTTCATTGAGCAGCCAGGAAAGCTGGTTGGGATGAATGTCTATGGCCGATGCCAGGGAACGCAGGGAAAGACCGGGATCGAGGTAGGGCTTTTCTTTTTCGACAAAACGGATCAACCGCCCAACGTAAGCTTTGGTGGTGGCTGCATCCAACAGGTCTTTCGAGGTTTTTTTTATTTTTTGAGGTTCCGGGAGGTGGAAGATCTCTTTCTGGTATTGAAGAAAACGGGGATCCTTTTTCAACGCATTCACCATAGGATCGGCAAAATGAAGGAGCAACAGGGAAAATTTATGATCCCTGGCCTCCCGAACCCATTCGAAGGCTTTATCTTTTTCGCCCAAAACCGCATACATGAAATAAAGGAAAGAACTTGACCGGAATCCCTCGGGGGTAGCGGCATGACGGATGAGTTCGTCCAGGAATTGGTTAGCATGCTCCAGGTCATTTTTATGGGCATAAGCGAGGGCTGTTATCCCCAGCTTATCCCCGGGTACGACGATATCCTGTGGCAAATGATCGAAATAGTGGAGGGCTTCCTCGTAGCGCCCCATCTTGATCAGGCAATAACATTTGACAGAATGAGCCGGAATGTTCCTGGGATTATGATCCAGACATTTGTCAAGTTTCCTGAGCGCTTCCGGATAATTTTCCGTCATATAATCAAAATAGGCACTAAAAAACAGGGTTTCCTGAGAAATTGGATCGATCTCCAGCGCCATGTCAAGATGCTGCCGGGCCTGGCCTTTTTCACCAGCGAGGGTGTAAAGAAAGGCGAGATATTGCTGCGCTTCTATAAAATTGGGATTAAGCGCTATGGCCAAAAGGCCTTCTTTCAGAGCGCCCTCATAATCGCAGGCCGTAAAAAAATGCAGGTTGGCCAGCTGGTAATGGCCATCGGCCAGTTGGTCATTGAGCTCAAGCCCTTTATAGGTCAGTTCAGCCGCCTTGCCCCAGGCCGCTTCTACGGGCATAAAACCGGCTGTCGCCATAAACCCGTAACAGTCTGCCAGTCCCAGGACGGATTCTGCGTGTCGGGGATCGAGTTCCAGGGCTTTTTCATATAATTCCATCGCCGTTTTGACATCCGTTGGATTCCATTTTCTGAAATAAAACCTGGCTTTCAGAAAGAGTTCATAAGCGGTAATATTGTCCGTCTGTTTGTTGACGAGGTGCTCCTGGATCTCAAAATGTCCCATATGCTCGCGGAGTTTATCCGCGATCAGGAGACTGATCTCATCCTGGATCTCGAAGATGTTCTCAAGCTTGCGGTCCCAGGTTTCCGACCAGAAGTGGAAGTCTTCTTCCGCCTGTATCAACTGGGCAGTAATCCGAAGCGTATCTCCTGCAAGGCGAACGCTGCCTTCCAGAATGGTATTCACTTTCAGTTCCTGTCCGATCTGTCTGACCGGGATATTTTTATTTTTGAAAAAAAAAGAAGAAGTCCTGGACGTGACCCGCAGGCTTCTGATCCTGGCCAAAGCGTTGATGATCTCTTCGGTCATACCATCACTAAAGTACTCGTTTTCCTCGCTGGCACTCATATTTACAAAAGGAAGCACCGCAATGGTTTTTTCTCTCATTTTTCTTTCAATTCCGTTATGTAACTCCCTGATTTCATGCCGATCAGATCATGATCCAGGAAAATGATGTCATAACTTTCTTCTTCCAGCAACTTTAACCCTTCCTCCGCATATTGAGAGCAATCAAACTGGTGGTGCCCACCATAGTGCGAATGAGTTCCTGACGAAAGACAACATCTTCAACGATCAATATTTTCATTTTGACCTATTTTTGAAATGCTCAACAGGATGTTTGCCTTAGCTCCCAGCATCCATCGTGATAATAACATTTCCTGTTTTCTGACCTTTTTCCACATACCTGTAAGCTTCGGCTATTTGTTCTAATGGATATTGCCTGTCTATAACGGGCTTAAATTTTCCTTCCTCCATTAGTTTTTTGATAAAAAGCAAACTACCTTTAATATCCGAAGGAATGGGGAAAATTACTTTTTTCTTGCCAAAGATCGGTGTAAAAAGAGCAAAAAATATATTTTGAGCCATCCAGCCTAATTCCGAGGAGAGGTAAACGCCGCCGGGATTTAGCAAGGATTTGCATTTTGCAAATGAACTTTTTCCAACCGTGTCAAAAATGAAATCAAATTTTTGATCCGTCTGGGTAAAATCCTCCCGGGTGTAATCCATCACCTGGTTTGCGCCCAATGATTTGATCAACTCCACATTTTTGGTGCCACACACAGCCACAACATCCAAACCGAAATATTTCAGGAATTGCAGTGCCGCTGAACCTATAGCTCCCGAAGCCCCGTTAACGAGAGCCTTCTGGCCGCTTGTGAGATTTACCTTGTTTAACATATTATAAGCATAATGCGCTCCTTCACTACTGGCGGCCGCTTGCTCATAAGATACATTTTTGGGGATGGTCGTCAGCGCTTTATCGGCAGACAGGGTCAGGTATTCGGCGCTGGAACTCAACCCGCTGTCATCAAAGCCAAAAACTTTTTCCCCGGCCTTAAAAGATACCACATCTTTGCCTACCGCCTCAATTACCCCTGCAAAATCCGTTCCAGGAATGATTTTCACAGGCTTCAAAAACCCGGTTACCCATCGCATGATAAATGGTTTTGCCCGAAGGATGGCACAGTCCGTACGGTTCACGGTAGTTGCTTTTACCTTAATCAAAACTTCATGCTCCTTAGGGACAGGTTTCTCTAAAGTACTCAACTGAAGCACCTCCGGTGGTCCGTATTTTGGGTGTATTATAACCTTCATCTTGTTTGATTCCATTTCTGATTGTTTTTCACTATCCATACATTTTGTGGCCTTTTTTGAAAAGTTCTATTTGGCATTTTTCCCTGGAAGTCAGGTTAACCCATAAACCCGTTTGGCGACAGCCCCGGCAAAATTGTTCATTTGTTTTTCTGCCTCTGCCGGTTTCACGACGGTGGGTTTCTTCTTCCCGACAATATGCTCCAGCGCATGGATCAGGGCATCAATTTCTTCCGGAGTATTTTGTATCCCAAAACTCACCCGAACGAGGCCCGGCAACCTCAACTTCGGGAAAAGGGTCTGGATCACCCGCTGGAATTTCTCTAACGAAGGGCTGATATGGAGTATGCGCTTGACAATGATATGGGCGCAGTGGCAACCGGATCGCACCCCGATCCCGCATTGGGCGGCCAGTGTTTTGGCCACCCGGGAAGGTGCCACCCCCTTCACTCCAAATACGATGACCCCAATCTTTTGGGCGAACCGGGGATCATCGGGATCCTGTACCCCGAAAAGCTTTAATCCTTCAATACTGGACAAACCTTCCAGGGCTTTTGCCGTCAGTGCATGTTCCTCTGCCGAGATCAGGTCAAGCCCAACGCGCTGCAACAATACCAGGGCCTTGCCCAGTGCGGCGATGCCTGCAGCATTTTCTTCTCCCGAGGTCCGTCGTTGCTCCATTTCAACGTCGGAAAACTGTAGCCCTCCTTTCCTGGCTACCAGCACCCCACAGCCAAAAGGTGCGTAAACCTTATGTGCGGAAAAGGCTAGATAATCAATACCGGTGGCTTCCATATCGACCTTTCGGTGGGCTACCAGCTGGGCCCCGTCCACCAGCAATTTTGCGCCGTAGCGGTGTACGATCCGGCTTATAGCTTCCAGATCGTTACATACGCCAAGCACGTTGGAAGCTCCACTCAGGGCGACGAGCCTGATCCGTTTTTTACCGTATTGGCTTTCCTGGTTGTAGGCTTTTAAAAGCGTTTCCATTTTCCCCAAATCAATAAAACCTTCTTCATCCACCGACAAACGGATCAACGTATGCCCGGGAACCGTGCGCCACGGCAGATCATTGGAGGAATGCTCGAGCATTGTATTGAGAATGACAGGCTCGGTGTTTTGATCGAATGATCGGCCCAAACTGTCGGCCGCCAGATTGATGGCTTCAGTGGTATTGGAGGTAAAGAGCACTTCGTATTCCGACAGCGGTGCGCCCAGCACATCGGCGCAGATGACTTTGACCTTCTGAACGATTTCCTGTTGAATGGGCAGGGGTTGTCGCCAGGTTTGCCGAAAGGCTTCCCAAACCGGTTTCAGGGCCGGGGTGCTGGCACTGTTGTCCAGGTTGATATAAAAAACATCCCCTTCCCCTGTGGGTACTTTTTTATCATGGCCGACCATGGATTGGCAGAGTTGATTCAATAGTTCCTTGCCGGCGAAATTTTCGAATTTGTCGTGGTACAAGATGTCGTCCACTGAATGGCTCACATCCTCAGTATTTAAAAAACCATTTTTCCCAAATTCCCTCACCAGGCGCAGGGCCCGGGCGAAAGCGATGATGTTGATGATGGCAGGCGTACCGGCCTCGAATCTGTCCGGCGCATCGGCCCAGATCACCCAATCCTGTCCCACCAGTTTGGTGGTTCCTCCGCCCGTCAGGGAAGGAATGAATTTGGGTAAGTCTTTCTTTTTGACCACAATGGCCCGCACGCCTATCGACAACCCAAAGTCCTGGCTGGAAACCATGTAGTAACGATCCGTTTTGAGCTGTTTGAGGAGGGAATCCGCACTTACCGGTGTACAAAAGATGACCACATAAGGGCCTCTTTCCGGATTCAGGTACTCCAGGATAATTTCACGGGCCTGTTCAAATAACTGAGTGGACACCATGGAGTGATGCCCGCTACCACGGTGGACATTGGAATAGGTTTCCAGAGCAGTAAACACCCCTTTTTCCAGGGCCGAATAGGCGCCTTCTGTTTTCCTGTTTCCGGTGGTACGGATTTGTGATTGGTTGGCTTTAAGGGATACAGGTGATCCGTTTTTTGAATTTTCCATGGTGTGCTGCGATGATGTTTAGAAAAACGTCTTCCCCGAATTGAGGATCGGGATATTTTATTCTTTACCGTAAATTTTACAGATAAGCGCCGAAAACTCAGGATAATTGTTCGCTGATAACGCTGATAAGCGCTGATGGAATGAAATGACATTCGGCACTATAGTCGGCAAAACAAAGCAAAGTAACCGAAATAAAATCAGCGAAAATCAATAAAATCAGGTTGACACAAAAAATTTACGGTAGAGCATTTTTTACAATACGCTCAGCAAATTGCATGATTTTCCCTGAAAAAATGGTTGATTTTCGACAAGTCGGGTATTTTTTCGGACGATTAAAATGATGGGATGGCCAGGCGAAACGGTTGTGGGGAAAGAATAGCGTAAATTGTTTTATTTGTATTAAGCAGGATAAGGGATGTCTCACCTTTCCTTTGATCAGGAAGTGGCTTTCAGCCATTGATCAATGATTCTCAGCAAATCAGGTTGTCCGTTTAAAATTTCGGCCCTGTTTTTAAAGGTAATGACCGCCCTGTCATTTGCTTTCCATTTCAAAAGTCCGGACTCATCAACGATCAACCTCATCGGGGGTTGTTCCAGAACTTTGGCTCCCCGATGAAAAATGAGTTGAATTTGTTTGGGTGGATGAATCCTCATCGTTATTCTGTCATTCCCCTTATGACAAAAATTCGGGCCATTCCATTTGATGTTTTCGGTCATTTCCGGATTGGAGGCCAAAATAAAATCACGGAGCATTTCGATCTCGGGTTTCAAAGGGTGGTCCAGATTTGTCAAAAAATCAATTACCGTCTCATTTCTGTTGCCTATCGGTTTTGCCATATTTTTTTATAAAAAATTTAGTAAAAATCAATACAAATTTATTCCCCGGCATACGTTCCTAAGAACACATTCACTCCTTTGGGCTGTGGATTCCCCGCGATTCTTCGCCAGGAACTGATCTGACCGACATGGGTTAGGGAATCGGCAATAGGGCCGTTGAGGAAATTCCAAAATGGATATTTCGAAAGGCCTGACCCTCCATTTTCATGAAAATCGATAAACCAGGCTTCATCCATTTCCTTCAACCGTGTGCTTAGGCCTGCGTAAATCCTTAAGGTACTTTCCCTGATACCGGCAAAAGATTCAGGTCGTTTATCTTCATTCATGACACCCCCCAATATTCGATCGGTCGATTTGGCCATATCGTAAATATGATTCAGTAATTCCAACATATTCATACTGTCCTCCGTGGGTCTGTAAGCCAACTCTAGGTCGGTCAGGCCTTCTGTTGCCCAATGATAACGAAAGCCCAATCCATCCACAAAACGGGCTATGATAGTCGTCGAAGCAATTGCATCGGGGATGGAAGGTATCGTGTGATAGGGTAATGGATTCATGAGTAATGGTTGTTTAGTGATAACGGCTAATCTTACAAAAGTAAGCTTAAAAGGAATTTTAAAAAGAAGGGAGAGATCAAAATAATTCAATTTCGTGGAATAATTCTTTTCCTCAAAAAGCTGAATTTTGGTTCGATATCCTTTTTGGATGAAGCTCAATTCAGGCTGAATCGCCATTTTCTTTCCGACCCCCAGCGCTAAAAACAGGCCAACATTAGCTCCGAATATTTTTTCCTTTGTAATGGTTCCTTCTTCTGTGGTGGAAACATTCGCAAAATTGGATCCGGCACGAAAACCCAAGGAATGCTGCGCCTGAAGATTTAGAGATAAACAGATTACCCAAAGAACAATAAATTTTGGCATGGCTTGTGGATTTAATTTTTTTAGCGGTTATGCGCGAGGGAGTAAATTGGAACGATATCCGAATGATTCCGGATATCATCAGCCGTAAAGGTTCAAAATTTGGAGCCGTCTGCCCTGAATTTATGCCTGAGTTCCATAAGCAGTTTGCCGAGGTGGTTTTCTCCTTCCCCGGTCTCTATGTCTACGCCCCAAAACTTGTCACCCCAGGTATTGCCTTCCTGTAAATGACTATCGCCTGTGGCAAGCAGCCAGGTCATGAAAGGTTCCTGCGCAAATTTCAGCTCCAGGCATTCGCGCATAACGTCTATTTTTATGGTCTCCCAATGAGGCACCAGATCGATATGCTGGCTTAGCTTCTTTATTTTGCTTTGCTTCTCGCGGCCTTCCGAGCACATCTTTTTCCATTCCTTATCCTCGCTTTTAGCACTCATATAGGCGTATTCGACAGAGGAGTATGCCTTGCCCCTGAACCTCAGTTCGCAAGGATAAAAATTGCTGAGCCAGCGGTATTCTCCTGTAAATTGGTCTATCCTTTCCATAAAATTTTCCCCGGTCGGTTGATTGTATTTCATTTTTAATGATGGAGCCTGGCTTACACCGGGCTGATCAATATAATGGATAACAAGTCTTTAGTGAAAATAATTTCACCCGCGGTCAGGAACGGCCCGTAAAAGGGAAAAATCCCCGGGTGCTTTAAAAATATTTTCAAACAACGCTTCCGTTTCCTTCAACCGTGGCTCCGGGTTTAAATCAACTTTTTTAACCAACATACTGCCTGTCGGAATGTCAAGCATACCCTCCGGAGGGGACGCTACGGAATCCACTTCCATAATAATGGAAAGATCGCTTCCCTCCAGTTTGTAGTAGAGTGATCGTTTGCTTTTTCCTGCTGCATTATCGACTCCATACAGGTCTGTTTTATGAAAATCGTCCGTTCCGTTATACTTAGCTGTCCAAATAATTTGCCAGCTATTCCCTTCCCTCCCTCCTTCGGTTTTCCCGATAAGATATTCCTGGCCTCTGACATCAACCTTTTCCAGCAGGCGATGAAAAGCATATTTCGAACTCAGGGAAGGCTTAAACCGCCCGGCATAAGTCAGGCCCTTATTCGCTACGATCCTCCATTTTGTAAAGATCTGGACTTCTTTTTTCCTGTCGGTAAAAAAGGGAATGACCCAGGTAGAATCATCCAGGTCAAAAACACCGGTCAAATACCCGTTATTCACCGCCGGGATCATCATCGGCCATCTGTCGTTCCATACTTTAGTGGTTCCGATCAATTCATTAAAATCATTATTCAATGTATCGGCAACAAAAAAGCAGGTGGCTATATCCTTTTCACTCATGCCCGTTTTCATGGGCAATATTTCCGAAATTGATCGGGTATCCACTTTCAGGGCATTTTCCGTGTTTTCTGTCTTTTGAAGGATTTGATGTCCTGCGATTCCCTTTTTCGGCAAGTTTTCTTTGCAGGAGACCAGGAAGAGGATCGAGACGAGGCCGTATAACTTTTTCATTTTTTGTTTTAAAGTTATCCCCGTATTTTCTCTTTTCCGCCCTGGTTTTATTATTCGTTAATACCGGCCTAGTATTCGAATGGATTTCTATTTTTTTTGTAAAACAACCCCTTACCCTAGTAATTTTACTGAATTCCCCAAAAAACCGGTGAGTCGTCCCCGGATTTGCTTACCGTTCCTGGACAAGTTTAAATGGACAATTATCTGCCTGTGTTTTTTGCTTTTAATTCTTCAATCAGATTTTTAATACCTTCTTTAGGAGCTGTGGCCTCAATCCCAAAGCGTTTCTCAAATTTGCTGCTGTCAAAAATATAATCCTGCTCGTTTTGATAAAGCATCTCCGGGAATTCTTTCATCACGGGAATAAACAAGCCAAGGATACGGAGCATCCAGACGGGGACGGACTGAATCTTAGGCTGAACCTTCAGTTCCTCCGCAATCAGCTCAATCCATTGCCGGTTGGTTAATTTTTCTTTTGTCGTTGGAACATGCCACACCTGGTTAAAGGCATCTTCGGTGTTGCCCAGTATAGCGGTTGCCTTAGCGGCATCAGGCGTATAAGTGTAGGTATGAATTTTGTCCAAGTTGCCAAATGACTGAGCTTTTTTTCCTTTGATCAGGTTATCCGCCACCATTATGGACAACACACTATTTTTATTATCTGGTCCATAAAAATCAGCTGCCCTGGCAATCAGGGCCGTCAGATTTTTTTGCGCTACTTCTTCCATAATCATCTCGTGCAATTGCTTCCTGACGGCTCCTTTTTTGCTGGGAGGCTGTAAGGGCGCATCCTCGGTCATGTGTGGAATGGCGGATTTAGCGTACATGTAAACATTATCAAAAAATACAAGTTTGGCTTCATGCTTTTTACAGGCCTCAATGACCGCTTTCATAAATGGAGGCCAGGTTGCCTGCCATACACTTAACTTGTATTCAAATCCCACCACCACATAAACGACTTCGCTTCCGGCAATGGCCTTGTCAATCTGGCTTAGGTCATTAAAATCAAGCGAAAAAAGTTCATCGGTATCATTCACCTTTTTCGGATTTCTGCTGACCAGCCGAATCTGATGGGTGTATTGTTTTAATGCTTTGGCTAATGGTATGCCGATACCGCCGCCGGCTCCTAATATTGTTTGCATTTTTGTTGTTTTTATTAACTGATGTTACGTGTTGACTTAATTTAAAATAAAAGAATGGTGTTGATTTATGGATCGCTTATTTTGACCATAATCAACAAGTTTCCTGATTTGTTTTCATTGAGCAGGGGAAACCCTTTGCCCATGATTCTAAAAGTACGGCCATCCTGCGTATCCTCCGGGATTTTGATCCTTATCGTGCTTTTATCCGGTAATTGAATTTCCTTATTTATCCCTAAACTTAATTCAGCTTTTCGCAAAGGGCATTCGACAATCAAATCATAACCATCCCTTGTAAAATGGGGATGCGCCATTACTTCAAGATGGAGGTTGAGGTTACCATAGGTACGCTTTCCTGTATTTGAAAATGGTTTGAATAACCCCTTGAACTTCCCCTTTTCAATGACCTGATGCCCTTTCTCTTTAAAACTCATTACCATCCCTTCATCGACTCCGGCAGGAATGTCCAGCTCCGCGGAAAGATCGTTCATGACGTAACCTTTTCCGCCACATTGAAAGCACAAAACCTGGCCCTTTTTTTCACCACAAGAACCACACGGCTCCCTCCGTTGATAATCTATCTTTTTAAGGGTGCCCAGGTAGGTTTCCTCAATGGTTAATGTGAGATTGACCTGAACATCATTTGGATCATTGACTGCTGTGTTTTTCATTTGTTTGAAAAATTATTAAGTATTTGCCAATAGCCGGGCTACAAATTATGGAATCGTATTGAAATATCTTTGGATAAACCATGAATAAAATGTTTCATGTCTTCCAAAGACTTTATGGGTTGATGCCAATCCGGGTCCGGGAAATTCTTTATGGCGTGGTCAATATTCTTTTCGTTTACAAAATCTTCTATCACGGTACATCCTTCCAGGTCACGCAGCGGTTCCAAAAAAATGTATCCGTCAAAGAATTGCTCCATAGTGAAATTCTCATAACAAATTGCATTCATGCTCCGGTCCGGTAATGCCCCGACGGGGGTATGGATCAGGTCAAAGCCCGCAGGTTGGTTGTCATTCAGGGCCATGAGAGTTTCGATGGCCCCGCCGGCAGGCGAGACAAGAAAATAGGTGTCCTTTTCCTTTTGGGTAAAAGCCTGGTGCAACAGGATGCTGAATACTTTTTCCGGATACTTTTTGTAAAGCCGGTTGCCCAGCCAGTTATCATCAAAATCGCAGAAATGATCACTGTTGAAATTAAGGGACGAAGAAGCATACCGGGTATAGGCATGGGGCGTTCCCACCAGCGCGAGCATCTTTTTGTTTTTCAGGATGACCTCCTTTTCAATCAATTCGGCCCTGAACTTATCTACCGGCCCTTTATCAAAAACCAATTCCGTGGTTTCGCGGTCTCTTTTCCCTGTAAATTTTTCCCAATTATAGATGTAACTCAAATTCAGGATCCTGAAAGGGGGGGCGCCTTCGGGAAGGGACTGATTGAGTTTCCAGGCTGCTTTATAAACATCTACATACTCCTGAAAACCCCAGGCAACATTGTAAGTGAACATGATCTCCTTTGCCAGGTTTTCATCATAAACTTCCGAGGTCACCAGCTCGTCCAGCTTATCCTGAACCTCATTGGCCCCAAATTCCATTCCAAGGGTTAATATGCCGTTTTCATATAATTGGGGAATGAGCTGTTGAACGAATAGCAGGTTTTCTTTTATGACATGCTGTTCTCCTAAAAAAACAACGTCGTATCGCTCAAAGGTTTTTACAATATAATCCCCGGGACTTAAAGCCTCTTTTTTGATAAAATCGATCATTTCAGGATTGACTTCCTGGGCGAAAAGGGTTCCCGAAAACATCCCCATCGCCAGAATAATCCAGTATGGAAAAACATTTTTCATAAGTATTTTTTTTTAACGACGTAAGACGACACCTTTTGCATTCCCGCATCCCTGTCCGGCAAAGAGGTCACCTCACATTTCATGCTGGTTCCTGAGGCGACATCTTCGCGTAAAGCAACAGAGCGAAGGCGAAAAGGTGTTGTCTCAGCCAAGCTTCTCCACATCAATTTTAAACAGCTGAGCTGCATTTTTCCAAAGAATGAGTTCCTTCTTATCCTCTGCCAGGTCCAGTTGGTCCATAAACTTTAAATATGATTTCATGTTAGAGATGGGCCAATCGGTACCATACAATAAATAATTGGGGTCCCCTGCGTAGGTGATCATTTCTTCAATTTCCTTTTTCATGAACCGTTCGAACTTTTCCGAAAAATCACCAAGCACCAGGCCTGAAATATCCGCATACACGTTTTCATTCTTATACACCACTTCCATACAGTCTCTGATCCAGGGATTGCCGACATGACAAATCACTATTTTCAATTCGGGATAATCAACTGCCAAATCATCGATATGAAGTGGATGTGAATATTTTACTTTTCCGGAAGGCGCATAGGTGTCTCCGGAATGAAACATTACAGGCACATCATACTCCACCGCCATTTCATACAAAACTTTAAGCCTGGTGTCGTTGGGGTAAAAAGGCTCATATCCGGGATAAAATTTCAAGCCTTTTATGTGACCGTGCTCCAGGTATTCCCCGATTTCCCTTATATCCCTGTGGTTATAATGCAGGTAACTTATTCCTGAAACCACTCCCAGGTTTTCCCTCCCTTTAATCGCCTCCACCACTTTACTGGTGCTGGGTCTGTGTTCGTTGACTTTATAGGATGATAGTACCAATGAATAATCAACCTTATTGGCCAACATTGTATCGGTAAGTTTATTCAGGTTATCTTCAAGGGAGATGACCCTGTCTTCGTGGTAATTGTTAATGTGCGTGTGAACGTCTATGATCATGAATTTTGTGTTTTAGAGTGCTGGAGTTACGCAAGTAATCAATTTAAAGTTATTATCATTCTGTTCAAAGTGTTTTGGCCAAATTTGCTTTGTATTGGGCGTTTTTGGGGATTTGAAGTAGCTGTTTTTGATTTTAACCTTTATAAATAATCAGATTGACATAATCTTGAAACGATGCCCCCTCAATCCTTCACGATCCGGAACACCGCAAGCTTATCTTCTGCCCCGACGACCTCCAAAAGGTACGGTCCCGCGGGTAACTCCCGGATTTCCAGTTTATTCAGATGGCTGCCTTCAATGGTTTTCACCAACCGGCCATTTAGGTCGTAAATGAGGAGCTTTTCAATTTCCTGACCGGGGAGAGAAACGATCTGAATGACATCCCTTGTCGGATTTGGAAAAACGGAGATCTGGTGTTGGAATGTCGGATCAGCCACCGTATTGGGGCTGGTGATCTCAATGGCCACACAGGCAGTGTTATTGTCTTCGTTCACCTCGTTCAGAGCAGCCCCGGCATCACCGGCAAAGATCAGATAGTAACTGCCGGGCAACGTTTCTTCCGGGACGGTCAGCACCTCGGTTTCTGAAACCAGTGGCTGGTCATAGCCCAGGTCGGAATCGTCCGTACCCAGCAAGACATCCTCCGGGCTCAGGTCACAGTCTGCCGATAAATAATACGCCAGGGTGAACCCCGGAAGATCGGCACCGGACTGCGGGCCTGCATAGTTTTGATCGGCAGACACCTCGATTTGTCCGCCAGCCTCCAGTACAGTAGGCGAGGCCGAAACATTGGTGATGCTTATGTCTTCCGAGGTCAAACATTCCGCCAGCAGTTTATATCCGCTCTCGCTGCCATCATCCGAATCCACCACAATGTAGTAGGTATGGCCGCCCAACACATTGGCATAGATGGCATCATTGGACGTCAGGATACCCAAACAATCGGAAGGATCGCAACTCCCCAGGATATATACATCCAGGTCACCGGAAAAATCCGAGATCGTCGCCCTGAGGGTTCCGTCCATCGCCGGGGTGATGGTATGCACCCTTTCCGGCCCGGTCTCGGTCCAGGAATTGCAGCCGTAAAAAGAAATGGCAGATGGCTCGGCCGAAGGGCTGCCTTCGTACGTGACCCCACAGAAAACCGGCACTGCATTGGAGCAATCCAGGGCAGCGCTCCCGCTTGTCATACCGGTGTAATATTGCGGATTGTATTGGGTCAACTGCGACAGGTTGTAAGTCCAGGTAAAAACCCGCCATAATCCCTCCGACCCCACATTGCCGACACCCGAGCCTGATTCGGTCACCGAAATGGTGCCATTGGCATTGATCTTGGTCACCAGCCGGGTATGGCTGCCGGGATTGTTGATAAAATCCGATTCATGAAGCTCTGCATAACTGGAATGGTGCCCGAACAGCTCATTGACATTGAGCATCGAAGTGCTGTAATGTGTATTAAGCCCAAAACAACGGCTGACAAAACCCGAGCAATCCACACCGATGGAACAGCCGGGTTCGGCCCCATAACCCGCTGAGGTGTTGTTGTCTCCTGCCGATTTGCCTTCCAGCAGGTAGGCATTGTATTGCGACAAAGTAGAATTGCCGCCCCAGCAATAAGCCATGGCGGTATGGTCGCCTGCGGTTACCCAACCTGGAGTATCCACGGTTTTGCCACCGCAATTCACCCCTTCCCATATATTGGCAGAGGTGGCTGTCCAGTCAAAATTCAGGTAAGCTTTTGCATTGCTCATGACCTCGGAAGAGGTGATCTGGGCCGCTAAAAATCCGGAAGTTCCCCAAAACAATAAACACGACAGATATATTATTTTTTTCATTTGTTTTAAAAATTATTAAACATTTGAACCTGTCTGGCCACAAGGCGAGATTCGCTTAAACTTTTTTAATCATAGGAAAATGGTGTTGCCTGGTATCAGACAAGCTTAATAAAGTTTATGCTCACCTCATTATTTTATCCTTTCGGTAACCAGCAAAGCCTTATCAGGATGTAAAATAAGATGGCAAAGGCGGTTGCCGTGTAACCTTAGGTCATTTTTTAAAAAAGCATAAGGCTGGCTGTCCACCGTTTGCAGGTCCGATGCAAAATCATCTGAGGAGGAGGCAATGGCCCGCTCCACGACCAATGGCTGCTGTCCCGTGATCTTTTCGATCACACAAATGAGATTGTCATTCAAGGCTCCCAGGATCGTCATGGATCCCAGCATCAGGTCCGATTTGTAGCTGACGGTCTTGCTTTCCCCCAAATCGATGGAAAAAGTTTTGGGGGACCGTTTCTGTATCCATAACGGATGGCCGTTCATGGGCAATTTTTTAAGCCTCCGGACACCCGTTTCCCCAACCTCCCAGGCACTGCCGTCCGACATGGAGACAAAGAGCTGTCCGTCCAGGGCCAGCAAACGATCAAAATTGAACACCCCGGGAATATCATGCCGGATCGTTCGGACGATCTGCTTGTCAGCTAAGACAAATATACTTTTCTCGCCCAGGATGTAACAGCTGCCGTTTAGGGTATAAACATCCAGGGGCGTTTCCGGCAGAATCAACTCTGCCGTAATTTCATTCGTTTTCAGGTCAAAGAACCTCACCCTGTTTTTACGGTCAAAGTTGCCGACAAACACCAGCGTTTTTTTATCCGGCACATCAAAGGCGGTGAGCAGATACACCTCATTTTCAAGGGTGCGTTCCGGAATTATTTTCAGGTCTGCCAATGCTATTTCGATGGCCCCCTCCGCTTTAATATGATTAGTTTCCTTTAAAACACCGGTTTGTCCTTCATTCTGTTCCGGTTGCTTTTTCTGAAATCCGTCACAACCCAGGAACAACAGGGCGGCCGGGATGGCTGCTATCAGGACGTATTTAATGAGTTTGTTCATGATCGTTAATGGTTAAATGATGCATTATGCATCTGCAATGTAATGATAGCTTTCCGGATCTTTGTCCTTAAACGTTTGAAAAAATTACTTGCTGAACTTTTTTTCAGGCAATATTCGTTGTCCGGGGTGAGATGACACCTTATGCAAACCCGCATGCATGCCCGCGAAGAGGCCACCTCACACTTCATACTGACATCTTCGCGTAAAGCAACAGAGTGAAGGCGAAAAAGGGGGTGTCTCAGCATCCTACGGGTGTTTTTTTAGCCAATCATCCACAAGCGGGGTCACCGTGAATTTTACATTTTTAAACCGCTCCGGCTTAGGCGTATCCAAAGCCTCGCGCAATTCGAGGACTGCAGGACGGTAATCCGCACCGGGGAGGGAAAATTGCTCGTCAATCGCCCGAAAAAGTCTTTCGAGGCTAAAATGCTCGAAATGCCAGTCCTGCAAGTTGTTGGAATCCTTGATACCGGACTTGATTTCTCCTGCGATACGGCGAATGCTTCGGTTTATAGGTTCGACAAATTGTTCCGGGTGCTCCACCTGGTTGCCGTCAATAAATGAATAGACCTGGTAGTCAAATTCCGTTTCACTTAACAGTCGAATGAGGTCTGCCTCCCAATCGGGGTGTGATTTGACCTTGGCAACGGCTGAGTCGCGCACGTCACTGTCGTGAAAGCGTCCGGTCAGGGAAAGTATGTTCACGATTGGATCCGTCGGCTTTTGCTCTGCGATCCATTCCAAATGCTTGTCGTGTTGTTCATCGTTTTGTTTTTTTGTATATTCGATTTTGGCTGCCTGATGCTGCATATTCGTCCGGAACAAACCAAACAATAAACCCAAACCCATCAAAACACTCAACATAAAACCCGTCATCATCGGTATTTTGACAAAATCGGACACATAACCGGCCTCCCGTTCAAAGTTAAGGAGAATGAAAGCCGGAACCAGGACCAACAGCGGCAACCAAATAGCAGCCTGTGCCTGCGAAAGCCAACGGAGATATTGTGGAAACTCCCCATCATGCCATTCAATTTTGAACACCGCACTGGCAACCGTCGCAGCAGCAAAGGCAAGCCATCCGATGAAAACAATCCCATTTCGCGAAATGCCAGGCATTTTGACCCAGTCAAAACAATTCCTCGAGCCGAGGTTCCAGGCGAGCAGCCCCGTCAGGAGGAGGAACCCTACCGCACAGAGAAAAAGAAGAATGCCAGCCTCCATACCCCTATCGCCGCTCGGTATAGGTGAAGCAGTGATGAGAATTAAGCCAAAAAGCGAAAGGGTGATGAGGATGAAAAGAAAATTACCTGCCATTGGAATTTTTGATTTAAGGTGAATAATAAATGATAATTCTCGCTAACAATTGATATCTCTAAATGATTTGATAAAAATAAAATGACATACTTACCATGGCTCCACCCCGTCCCTAAAGAGGATTCTAACCCAAAATATGTCAATTTATTTTTAAAGTACTAAGGAACAAACATCCTATACAATAAGCCTTCATACCTCACCCAGACCGATCCATCTGCCAAAGACAACATCAGGTTGTCCGAAAAATTCAGGTGCAGGTTGTGCTGATCCAGATCCGTGGTAGAAAAAGAACTTATCGTAAAACTATCGGCCAGGGGAACGGCAGTCACCGATATCCCGGGGCTGTCGGTGGTCGGGAACCGGGGCCATTGTTCTGCTTTTGGGTTGGTTTTGGGTCATTGCAACCGAACAGGAAAGAGAAGATTGACATAGCTAGTAAGATTAAGTGATTCCGTTTCATATGGGCTGATATTAGTGGGTGAAAGGAAAAACAGGTCTGGCCGGTCAATATCCGCCCCGGATTCGCTTGGTCTCACTGATGATCCGCCCAAAGTGCTCCTGATGCTTTCCTGCACTGAGTTCAGCATTAAAGGCCTCGGCCATTTTTTTCACCAGGGCTTCATATTCAGGGGTTTTATCAACGTAAGCGAATTTGCTTAACGTCATTTTTTGCTCATCTTCCTGGAAATTAATGTCCAATTTCACTTCTCCGGAACCGAGGGTGAGGGTGCGTCCCGAGTAAACCGCCGTTTTATCCTCTATTATATTGTCCTTCGACCAGCCCATTTGCCCAAGCACAAAGTCCAAAAAAACAGGCAACATCCCCGCTTTGACGGGGTAAATCGTGTAATAGTTGTCCCGGGGGTCGTACTGGCCAATCCAATTGGGCAGCTTTTCCAATTGTCTCAGTTGCAGACTGTCGCCCGTTGGGAATGCTTTCCATTCAAAATAGGTTTCAAACCATCGGTGATCAATATTTTGCGGGTTAGTCATTCGTGTATCCGTGTCATCATACCTGACCGCGTAACCGCTGTCTTTTTCAAAATCATACACTACGAGGGCATGTTCCGAGTCCGGCAAATCTTCTGCCTGAGTGTTCCAGCTTTGAAATTCGGCATGAAAAACAATACTTTTCTGGTCAGGTGAAAAAGCCAGGGCACCGTTCGGTGAGGGAAAGGAGTAATTTTCTACAGCGTTGTTGTTCTTGTTCATTTCCCATATTTTGCGAGTCTGCACGTCAAGTACGGCATGTTTGCTGACCAACAGGTAACGCCCACCATCCAGGCTGTCCAATTTTTCCAGGTCGGTTGCCTCATTTTTCATAAAAACCTCCGAATACAAGCCGGGCTGACCATTTTGACTGTCCAAAAACTGAACCGAGGCAAAGTCAGAACCTTGTTTAAAGATAGGCTCCACTACAGGCACACCATCTTTCAGGTAGACCAAATACATACTTTGACTGCCTGCCACAAGTGTTGGGTCGGGGGCACCTGGCAGGGCATAAACGGCCCATAAAAACGGTAACCCCGTATTGTTTTGCAGGGAGTTGGGAAAAACTATGGGATGGTCATCGTAAAAAATGGCATAGGCCACGTTGGTATAATTGGCCATTCCATAATTCATGTTGATACGCTTTCCTGTCGTTGCCGACACCTTTATGGTGAATGGACCATATTGGATCTCTTTTGAAACATTGTTTGATGCCGCGCGCTTGTCTTTGGCTGCCGAATAAAAATAAGCAGCACAGAGAATGAGGGCGGTGAGCAAAAGGGCGATTTTCATCTATTTTGAGTATTTAAGTGTGGAATGCCAATCCATAAAGTTACAGAGCACTTTCTAAAATCGGCGCCTGCCTGACGGCACAGACAGGTTCGTTGCCTACCCTCCGCAGCCTCAGCACGCGGGTTCGATGTTCCAACCTTTTTTTTGAATAATGAATAAGGATTAACGATTTTCGATTTTGGCTTTTTTCGGGTAATTTGTGTTACACGGTATTTATTTCCTTAGGTAAAACAAGATAAGAAAAAAAGCAATCGGAAGTATCTGCTGTGAAATTCTTACTATTAAAATTCTTGACGGCGTGAGATGACACCTTTAGCATCCCCGCATAGCCTTCCCGCATAGCCTTCCCGGCGAAGATGTCACCTCACACTTCATACTGAATCGAAAACCCATAAAGAATTTTTCTTTCACTTCCGGCTACGCTTCGTTCAACAAAGTCCGAATAGTCGGTTGCACCAGACTATTCAGCCTTTAATATTATAAGCTGTTTTATTTCTGTCTTTTTATTTTTTTTCCCTATTTAACAGTTTTTGATGCTTGATCCAAAGTGTTCCAAATGCAATTGTAATTATACCCAAAATAACTGCAATAGGTTTATTGTCTGTCCAAAGCCAGGTGATTTGGTCATTTTTGAATGTAAATGCAACAACGAAAAGTCCACACATTATAGTTACGGACATAAACAGATTTCTTTTTTTCATTTTTACTTTATTTAAATTGTGAACTGCAAAATTAATCTGTTCAATGCTGTCTGCAAGGTTGAGAAAGGTTGATATAGGGTTGAAAAAAGGTTGATATCACGAGTATTTGTTGTCATATAATCTAATTGTCCATATTTTTTAATTTTTTAATCTGTTGTCGTGATTTTATTTCAAGAATTTTATAAATTTTATTTATGTGTGTTTTAAGTGTGCTTAATTCAATACATAATTCATCCATTATCTCCTTATTTGATTTCCCAACTACTATCAAATCAAAAACTTGTTTTTGTCTTGCTGATAGTTTTTCTAACTGATTTTCTGTTTTCGGTTTAGTTGCAAATGTTTCATTTTTTATAAGTGTTATTAAATCATTGGTCTTTTTCTTTTCTATTTTTATCCAAATCAATGCTGTTGATATTAGCAATAAAACTAAAATTACGGCAATGTATGTTTTGTCGCTCCACAACCATACTGTTTTGAAATTTGTAAAACGAAAACTGATTGTCAAAAAGAGAAGAAATATTGCGATAATTTCCAATTTCTTCTGGTGTCGATACAGTAAATCAGCTAAATAATTGATTATTCTCATTTCTTGGGGGAGTTTTTTTAAAATAACTAAGGTATATCCGCATCACTCCAAATATACAAAAAAAAACCATAAACAAAAATCCACACCATTCTAACCCATTTACCAACAAAAAACCCTACTACTCACCCAAAACCACCCGCTCTCCCGCTCCCAAAGTCCGTACCTCCACCTTAACTGCCGCCGCTTTGCCCGCACGGTCAAAACGACAATCAAAAGTAAGGGTATGCGTCCCCTCGCCTATTTCAAAATCTGATTCTTTTATGTCTATTTCCCTTAACCGCTGCCCGTTTTTATTATAGACATGGGCTTTATCCCCTCCGGCATACTGGAGAATTTGTCCGTTTTTCAATACGAAAGGAAGGCTTATCACCTTGTAATCATCGATCTCCATGGACACCTCCCGCACCTCAGCGTCTTCCGCGGTGAGGATGAATTGCATGGGTTGTGTGCGGCCGATGTTTTCAAACTCAAAGGTGGAGTGCAGCGGCTCGCCGGGTTGCCGGACCTTTTGTTCGTGCCTGAATTTTCCGGAAGATACAGGATGCCATAACCATTCGCGATCGTTTATTTTCTCAAGGGTAAATTCATTATTCACCTCCTGCATCAATGTCTTTTGCGCTTCCGTGAAGGCCCCGCCCATCCGCAGCTTTTCCCAGTCGCCGATGAGGGACAGGATCTGGTCGGAACGGCCGTTTTTTGCGATGGCTTCCTGGTCGGCGACGAAGGCGTAACCGGCATCGTAACCTGCCGAACGGGCCAGCAACCATTCGATGTCTTCCACGGTAGTTTCCGGGGTCATTTTGAACCAGCCCAGCATGCCGGGCATGAAGTTCCGTTTGAAATACTTCTGGTTTTTCATACGGTATTCCGTCTGGCTTTCGCGAAACCCGCCGTACCAGGGCTCGCCCCAGTTCATGCGGGTATAAATGTGCCAGAAAAAGTGGGTGGTGCGACTAGCATCGATGATCAGATGGTTCTTCAGCGAGTCCGACAGGTTATTGTACCAGACATACGGCATCAACGACTCCCCGTAGGCACCCAGGCCGGTGGAGCGGTTGCCTTCCAGTCCGTCAAAGGAGATCTGGCGCAGCCCTGTTTGATTGTACAATTCCGCCAGGGTCTCCGAGAGTTCAACCGTCAGGTCGGCATTGGTCAAAAATACTTTGTAACCATGGTCGAGCAACTTGGAAATGGCTTCCCCCGACGGGTGGTTAGCCGCGACCGTTTCAAAAGCTCCACGCTGGCAATCCAACAACCTCCACGGCGGATTTTCGGATACTTTTTGATAACGGATGAGTTCGGTCCCAATCATCACCGTTTTAAGGTTATTGTTTTTATACTGGTTGAAAAAATCGGCGGACTGGATTGGGATTTCCGTTTGGGTGGCATCGACGGCTTCGGTAATAACGGAGCTCCCCACTTTCGCCAGCCGCTGATCCGGAACGGGTGTGACGTACGGGTCGTTGGTGGTGATGAAATTGGACAGCACATGCGTTCCCATCATAATGCCTTGGGCTTCGGCTTTTTCGACACACTTTTTGAATCCGGGGATGCCGTTGGGAAATTCGCCTTGGTACAAATCAAAATGCCCCCAGTTTTCAAAAGTCTTTCCGTAATGGTAAAGGTATCTCAGGCCGGCTTTTTGGGTCAATGCTATCGCCTCATCCACATTACCCTCCGTGAATGCGGTGATCAGGTAGGCCGCCGAAGCGCCGGGAGCGGTTTTACCCCATTGCCCGTCGATTTGCGGGTGGGGCAATCCTTCCGCCAGTTCAATGACCCCGAGGGTTTCCAGGGCTTTGTCCACCGGACAGCCGAAAAGGACTATTTTGGAGCCGATGACGCCCCCGTCATCATAGGCCGGTGCGACCAGCCTTTCATGATCGAAATCAGAGACGATCCTGTCGTGGTTCCGGTTGCGGCAATAGGCCTGGAGGCTGCTGCCCGAATCCGTCGGTTTGGCCGCTTCCACGCGGTATAAAACCTGGGGCGCATTTTCAGGAAATAGATTGTTGGGGTCTGGCTGTTCGAAGATGTCAAACCCGGGCATGCGGTCGCTTTCGTTCCATGGGTAACCGCCCAGGGTTTTGATGTTCAGGGACTGGATACCCACGGCATAAGTTTCGCCCCTGACCACGCCGACTGTTTCCCCGATGATCTTGTTTATGGTCGTAAAATAAGGACCCCAAATGACCAGGTCCACAGCATCATTGGGGGTAACTGACAACAGTTCAAAGGTGAGATGAGATGCTTTGGCCTCCGGTTTTAAAAGGGTTTCCAGATCGCCCTCAAAGTATAAGGTGATCAGGCCGTCTTTTGCTTTGGCGTACTGAGGCGTTTTAATTTCATTGTTGATTCTGACGGACATCAGACAGGTGACGGTGTCTTTGGAAAGGTAGTCAGTACCCGTTTTGAGATCGGTGAGTTCCGTCAACGCACCTTTGTCGTTTACCGCGATTTTGAAATCATCGGTGGTCATTTCCAAAATGACGGATGGCTTTCCCGGCGAACAAGAAATCCCGATGAAAACCGAAGCCACTATCCAAAGCAAATATTTATCCATGGCAGCCCTGTTTTTTTTTGGTATTAAAGGCTGTCAAGATAAAGAATTCCTGGCTTAATTTATATCACTTATAAAATTCTCCAAAATGCCACAATATCCCGGACGGGTCGTGTAAAAAACATTCACGGCCCCAGTCGTAATCCTTTATCGGGACCAGCCTCACCTCTTTGTATTTTGCGGGCAGATCAAGGGCGAGCAGTTCGTTCCAAAAACGGCCGACATCCCCGACTTCCATAAAGATCATCGAATTGTCGATCCAGCCCCGGACGTAGGCATCCTGTAAATAAAAACCGATGCCCTCCGTTTCGAAATAAGACATATTATGCGCCAGGACACTTTCGCGGAAGCCCAGGTCACGGTAAAAATTTCTCGACACTGCAAAGTCTTTGGCCCCGATGAAGGGGCGGATCGATTTTGCTTTATGTTCCATTCTGTTTGTTTTTATATTAAAAATTGAGTTTAGGAACGCTTTAAAAATAGCCAAAAACTTCCTTCAACTCATCGCCCACCGAAGGTTGACCTGGGAAACCACCGACCTATCGCTCCGTAACCTACATGAGACATCCCGAATTTTATCTGATTAGATGAAATTCGGGATTTTTCTTTTACAAAAAGAGATAAACCGCAAAACCTGCCTTCCGTCGTGGCAGCAGGCAAGGTGTAAAACAAGTAACCGCAAAATTTAGAAGTGTTTGGGTCATGGGTTAGGTGTTTTGAGACAAAAATTGACTTTTTCTCCAAAACCCACACGTTTTGCCCACTCACTTTTACACCTGCCTTCCTGCGTCAGCAGGCAGGTTTTAAATTCCTTGTTTTGCACCTGCCTTCCTGCGTCTGCAGGCAGGTTTTACATTTAAAAAATACTTCAAATAATCATATAATTTCCAGTTCAGACAGTTTTTGAAATTCCGGGATGAACTCATGTTTATCCCCTCAACGCCTCAACCTCCTCAATAGACATAGGTTTCTTTTTGTTGCCGAGCAGTCGTTTCCCTTCCGTGGTAATCAGGTAGTTTTCTTCGTTTCTTATGCCTCCGAAGTTTCTAAACTTGTCAATTTCATCGTAATCCAGGAACTCCATGAATTTTTTCTGCGCTCTCCACAGATCGGTGAGTTCAGGGATGAAATATATGCCCGGCTCAATGGTCAACACAAATCCAGGCTCCAGGGTCCGGCCCAAACGTAATGATTTCAGGCCAAATTGGGTGCTTTTCGGTTGTCCGCCGTAACCGACAATCACCTCGCCCAGGTTTTCCATATCGTGGATGTCAAGTCCCATCATATGGCCCGTCCCGCAGGGAAAAAACAAGGCGTGCGCCCCTGCGTCCACTGCGCTTTCGGGATCGCCTTTCATCAGGCCCATGCTTTTCAGGCCCTCGGTTATGGCGAGGCAGGCGGCACGATGGACTTCTTTAAAAGTAACTCCCGGTTTGAGGGCATCCACACAGGCATAATGCGATTGGAGTGTCAGGTTGTAAATATCTTTTTGCAAAGGGCTGAAAGTCTTCCCGACAGGCATGGTGCTGGAAAGGTCGCCGGCATAACCCATGGCGGTTTCCGCCCCGCAGTCGAGTAAAAACAGTTGCCCTGCTTTGACGATATTGCCATGATAATGATTGTGCAGGGTTTGCCCGTTGATGGTGGCAATGGTTGGGAACGAAATATCACCACCGGTGGCACGCGCGATTTTTTCAATTTCCACTACTATATCCAATTCACTCATGCCAGGCCTCAGCATTTTCATCGCGGCTACATGCATGTCAATGGTGGTGTCCACCCCTTTTTCAATTTCTACCAGTTCTTCTGCCGTTTTGTAGTTGCGTTGTGACACCACCGCTTTGATCAGCTCCGTTGAAGCCCCATTTTCAATTTCCTGGGCGGAATACCCGGTAAGATCCATCAGTTTCAGGATGTTATGGTGCCTGTATTGTGGCAGAAAGTGAATGGCCTCTTTACTTTTCAAAGCCTGTTTTACCCTATCTGCTAAATCCTTAATACCGGCAGTTTTTTCAACCCCGCACAACACAGCCTGATCCCGGATGGTGGGCTGTTTTCCCATCCACACGATATCTTCCACAGTAAAATCGTCACCGTAAAGAGTAACACTCCCCGTATGGGTATCCAGCAAGGCGACTAACCCGGGCCTGTTTATTCCAAAAAAATATAAAAAGGTACTGTCCTGCCTGAACCGATATTGGTTATCGGTATAGTTCATCGGGCTTTCTTCATTTCCGGGCAACAGGATGATACCGGAATCTACCTGGTTTAATAATTTTTGTTGTCTTTTGGTGTAGGTTTCGCTGCTAAACATTTGCTATTTTTTTAAAATTCTATAGAACCTTTTTACATTTTTCATTAATGATTCAAATTAATCTGAATTCGTCATTTCGAAGGTATCGACTTCCCTAAATTTACCCGCAGGCAATTCATTGAGGTGAATATTTCCAACCCTGACACGTATTAATCGTAATGTTGGAAATCCAACAGCAGCCGTCATTTTACGCACTTGCCTGAACTTTCCTTCTCCTATCGTAATAGACAACCAGCTTGTAGGTCCATGCGCTTCATCTCTTATTTTTTTTGTTCTGGGCTCAAAATTCGGGGCTGGGTCTAAAAGGTGAGATTTACATGGCAAGGTCTTGTAATTTATTTTCCCATACATTAATTCTATTCCTTCCTTTAATAATTGTATGGCTTCATTTGTAATACGTCCATCTAACTGAACATAATATTCTTTTTCAATCTTTTTACTTCTCACCTCCTCACTTACTTTGCCATTTGTCGTCAGCAATAACAAGCCTTCTGAATCCTGATCCAATCGTCCAATAGCCATAATCCCCTCCGGAAACTCCCCCAAATCTCCCAATAATTTTCTGTTTCGGCGCCTGTTTTCATTGTAAACAAACTGAGAAAGATAGCCAAAAGGCTTATGAACAATAAAGTGCCGGTGTTTATCCATGTCCAGATTCATTTGTCGAAAAATTGTTTTAACGCCCCAGATATGGCAGCTGCCTCCGGACTTTTTTAATCTATACTAAAGTATCCGTTCAGGTTATCGATCCCCATCCTTTCATTGTTTAGGCCCTCTAAACAGAATAACTAAGACTTCACAGATTTAAGCAAGTGACCAATAATAAATTGAACAATTGCCCTCGCTCGCCCAATCCCTAAAAAAGGAGTCTGCCCAAAAATGGTTCAATATATTTTTAAACTTTAAACTTCTTCCCCACCGGTACAAAGCGTCCTACTTCTTTCATATACCTTTTGTAAAGCGGGTACTTTTTTGCAGACTCCTCCTCACTGAAATCCGAGCTTCCCTTAAACAAAAGCACCAAAAGCAGGGCCCCTGCGACGGACCAATTCAGCCAAATGCCGGTAGCGACCACCGAAAAAAAGTAGAAGACGATCCAGACGCTTTGCTCTGCGGTATAATTCGGGTGACGCATGTAAGACCACAAGCCGGTATGGGTAAACCCGATCTCGTGAAAAGCATCTGTATTACCGTTCTTTTTCCGGCGATATTTTTCCTCCTGGTAATTGTATTGCTGCTGGTCTGCCACAAATTCCATGACTACAAAACCCACAAACAATAATCCCAGAATGTAATCAGGCAGGCCTAAAGCGACCTCGCTATCCATGGCTTTCAACGCTGGAAGAGTAAACAACAGGATCAACCCCATTTGATAGGCTGAAATAAAGAAGAAATTAAAAGCCGTCCATTTCCACTTGGCCTGAAATTCAGGTTTGGCCCTCAAGATGGCCCAGCGGTAATCTTCCTCCCCGGTCCAGAATTTCCAGGAGTATCCGCCTCTTCTTGCAAAATTATAGGTTAGGCGAATGCCCCAGATTGTTACCAAAACGGCCATCAATACTATCCTGGGCTCAAAGTCCGAATAAAACGCAATGATCCAGGCATAAGGCACGGGAATGATACTCCACAACTTATCGACCTGACTGTAATTGCCGGTTAAACTGCTCAGGATAAAACATAGGAGGGCGGCCCCGCCATAAACATAAAGCAGGGTGTGCAAAGTCTCTTGCTGAAGCCCGGTCAAGGGCACGTCGAACCTGAAAGTCAATACGGGCACAACGATCAGGGTAAAAATCAGGAAAAGGACGGTTTTCCACATCATTTATCTTTTTAGCATGCATTTTTGAATAAAAGAAGCCCTAAGATAATATGGTTCGTTGAAAACAGAAACATTTAGGGCCTGTCCAAAAACGGACTCAAGTTATATTTTTTTAACAATCCTTTCTATTGTATTCCAGTTTCTGGTGGTGATATCCTTTCCGAAAAATTTCTCCAGGGCTTCCATGGCTTTCGGGGTGTGGGATACGGAAAGGTCCAGGACACTCAGAATGGCCCCTTCCCTGATGTCCATGATCGTATAGGACAGGTCTTCGCCTGTCCAGGGTAACAACAGGTTAGATTCAGTTTCATGCTTCAAAAAGGACACGTACAACCTGATGTCTTTTGTAACGGTGATGTTTTGAAAAGGATTCCATTTGAACAATATCTCAATCGCTTGAGCGGTCCTGATGATGGTGGGAATGGGGAAGCCAAATTTTTGCTCAAGATGATCCGAAATCATTTTTTCGAGTTCTTCTATATTAGCGTTGGAGGAGTCAAATATTATATTGCCTGAATTCAGTAGCGTTACCACGTTATCAAAATGCAAATGCTTCATCTCTTTCACCAGGTCCGCCATGGGAACCTTATGATGCCCCCCTACATTTATCCCGCGCAAAAAAGCTACATATTTTTTTAATGCTTCAGATTTCATTTACTTTTTTTCAGTTTCTATTCACTGTTTTTCAGTTTGCACCATTACAAAGTCATCATGCTTCGTAGTATAATGTAAAAACAGCATCCAAATAATTGTTATAATGAGGGTTATTTTTTGCAAAACAGGTAAAATTTCTAAAAGATTTTGGATAAATCAAAATTGCCAATAGCAATAGAAGTATTGATGCAATAATGGATAAAGTATATAATTACGTTTCTGCATTTTTTATTAAATTCAATGAATCAATTCCCAGGGCTTCCTAATAAAATGAGGTTAAATATATAAAAATGCGTATTCCGAGTGAGATCGGAATACGCATTTTTATATCTAATGTTCCAAAAGCCATTGTAATTGGTTAAGATAAACAATGAATTGAATTAAATATTGAAATGTATTAAGGAGGTGATCAAAAACAAATTGAACAATTGCCCTCGCTCGCCCCAACCCTCGTAAAGAGGAGTCTACCCCAAAATGGTTCAATTTATTTTTGTTCCTTCACTTAAGTCGAATATACCGAATTAAATAGCACGTAATCGGTTGTTAAATCTGTTCCCCAGCCTTTTGCTTTTGCTTTCCCATTATGAAGATCCAGTACAATATTAAGATGTGATTCCCTCAACAGTTTTTTGATGTAGTTGGGATCAAATTCCAATGGGACTCCTTGTTCCAACACCTTTATCGTTTTGTTTTCAGAACCAATATAAAGATCAATTTTTTCATAATCAAAAGGAAGACCGGCATTACCTGCTGCACTGATAATCCTTCCCCAATTGGGATCACGGCCAAACATGGCTGTTTTAACCAGGGAGGAATCTGAAATTTTTCGAATCATAGTTCTTGCATATTCCTCAGTGGGTGCATTTACTATTTCATATTCGATAAATTTTGAAGCTCCTTCTCCGTCTGAAACAATAAGCTGAGCCAGATGGACCATCATTTCTTCCAGATTTTTCTTGAAAATAGGATAGCCCTTATCTTTTTTAGATTTAATTATATCATTCTGAGCCAATCCATTAGCCAATATGATAACCATATCATTAGTAGAGGTGTCACCATCTACAGTAATCATATTAAATGTTCTATCAACCGTCTCTTTTACTACTGTTTTTAAAATCGCAGGTTCAATGGCAATATCCGTGACAATAAAGGCCAGCATCGTGGCCATATTGGGGTGAATCATTCCTGATCCTTTAGCAATTCCTCCCATGTTAATTTCACGGCCATCAACTTCAAACTCCACAAAACCTTCTTTAGCAAATGTATCGGTGGTTAAAATTGCATTGGCAACAAAGGATCCTGCATTGGATCTGTTGGTAAGATTCTTTACATTGTCACGAATGCCCGCAACAATTTCGGTAGTAGGAAATTTAACCCCTATAATACCCGTTGAAGCGACCAAAACCAGATCCTTTTTAATCTGCAATTCGTCTGCTAATGTTTCTGCCATGGCTTCGGCCCCTTCCTTTCCTTGCTCTCCGGTTGCCGCATTGGCATTTCCTGCATTAATTACAATGGCCTGGGCTTTGCCGTCTGCTATATTTTTTTTTGATAAGGTAACCGGCGCTGCAACCACCTGGTTTTGTGTAAACACCGCAGCCGCACTTGCCGGCACTTTTGAATAAATGATGGCTAAATCCCTTTTCATAGACTTGACCCCTGAATGAGCTCCCCAACAGGTTATTCCTCTTACGTTTGTTATATTTTTAATCATTTTTTTGTAATAATTTAAAATGTTATGGGTTTAGCGGAATTAGATTTAATCCGTTGGTTTCTCCTAAGCCAAACATGATATTCATGTTTTGAACTGCCTGTCCGGCTGCTCCTTTTATAAGGTTGTCAATAACGCTAACAATAATCACCATATTGGTTCGCATATCATAGGTTACATATAAATCACAGTAATTGGTACCCCTGACATCTTTTATGGCGGGCACTTGTTTTCTTAATCTGACAAAAGGCGCCTTGGCATAAAAGGCGGCGTAAAGTTCTTTTAGTTTGATTTCATCCATTTGCTGGGTAGGGCGTGCATAAATAGTCGTTAAAATGCCCCGGTCCACAGGCAATAAATGCGGCGTAAATTGAATCAATGTTTCTTTTCCTGAAATCTGATCCAATATCCCTTGGATTTCAATAGTATGCCGATGATTTTTTAATCCGTACGCCTTGAAATTATCGTTTACATTCGAATAAAGGTTTACTGTTTTTGCTTTTATTCCCGCACCGGTAACCCCCGTTTTTGAATCGACAATAATTCGATCTGTTTCAATCAGGTTAGCTTTTAG
Organism: Lewinellaceae bacterium; assembly: GCA_020636105.1. Taxonomy (NCBI): domain Bacteria; kingdom Pseudomonadati; phylum Bacteroidota; class Saprospiria; order Saprospirales; family Lewinellaceae; species Lewinellaceae bacterium. The sequence continues at coordinate 4,612,826 of JACJYL010000001.1, read as the reverse complement.
TAAAGGGGCCAGACCTAAAATTGCAGTGGTAGGAAAACAGCCCGGATTCGCAATTAAATTCGCGCCTTTAATTTTATCAAAATATAATTCAGGACTTCCAAAAACTGCTTTTTCAATACCTTCGGGATAAATGTGATCTATTTTATACCACTCCTCGTAAACTTGCTTCGAACTCAACCGGAAATCTCCTGAAAGATCGATGATTTTAAAAGATTTGCCTTTAAACCGTTTCACAAAATCCATGGAAACGCCGTGAGGTAACGCCAGAAAAACAAGATCAAGTTCATATTGATCGATTTGATTTATGGTCACCAGTTTTTGATCCGCAATTCCCTGTAAAAAAGGATGCACATCAGAAAATAATTCCCCGGCCCGGCTTTCAGAAGTAATCATGGTAATCTCAACATCGGGGTGATTGGTAAGAATACGTACCAGTTCAGAGCCGGTATAACCCGTTGCACCGATAATTCCTATTTTCTTTTTAGTCATTGCCTTGTATTTCCTTTAATGATTTTTTTAGTACTTCCATTGCCTGCTCCAAATCTTCATAACTTATATTTAAAGGCGGCACCAGGCGCAATACCCTGTCGGCAGTAGCATTGGCCAATACGCCATTTTCAAGCATTTTCTGCACTAAAGGTTTTGTCTCAAAATTAAATTCTATGCCAAGCATCAATCCTTTTCCCCGGATTTCTTTGATGTCCGGATTTTTCATAGCTGCAATTTCAGCTTTTAACCAATTGCCTTTTTCCTCAGCCTGTTGCAATAGATTTTCTGTTTCAATAACTTCTAATGTTGCCAATGAAGCCGCGCACACCAATGGGTTGCCTCCGAAAGTAGTGCCATGATCACCAAAATCAATGGCAGCACTTACTTTTTCATTCGAAAGAATGGCACCGATTGGAACACCTCCGCCCAATGCTTTGGCTAAAGTCATTATATCGGGTTCTACCCCAAAATGTTCTTTGGCAAACATTTTTCCTGTCCGACCAATACCACACTGAATTTCATCGAAAATCAACACAATTTTTTGTTCGTCGCAAAAGGTTCTCAATTCATTTAAGAAAGTTTTACCCCCTACATTTACCCCTCCTTCACCCTGGATAGGTTCTATAATGATGGCTGCAGTATTGTTGTCGGCAGCTTTTTTTATGGCGTCAATATTATTAAAAGGTACTTGAGAAAATCCTTCCGGAATAGGTTCAAATCCTTTTTGATAGGCTTTTTTACCCGTTGCAATAGTGGCCAGGGTGCGTCCGTGAAAGGAGTTTTCAAAAGAAATGATATTTCCTCCCCGTCCAACACTGTGTGCATATTTACGGGCTATTTTAATCGCGCCCTCAACAGACTCGGCTCCGCTATTCGCAAAAAATACCCGATCTAAACCTGATAATTCCACCAGTTTTTTAGAAAGCATCACCTGTGGCTCGCTTAGATAAAAATTTGAAATATGGATGAGCTTGGCCGCCTGATCCTGAATTGCTTTTACTACTTTTGGATGACAGTGTCCAACGCTATTTACGGCGATACCTCCCAACATATCCAGGTATTCGTTGCCTTCCACATCCCAAATGCGTGCCCCTTTCCCGTGATCGAAAGTCAAAGGGTAACGTTTAAACGTTTGTAAATAATACTTTTTGTCTTGATCGGTGTATGTGTTGTTTAATTTTTGTGTCATTATATCTGTTTTAAAATTATGCGCTGATGGCTGTTCCAATTTCCTTATTTTCAAAAAGGGTAGCAATCTGCTCTGGAACTGTTCCGTTGATGATTCTTGCGAGTTTAGCTCCTTTTTCCAAGGCAATTTTACAAGAATCTATTTTTGGGATCATCCCGCCTTGTATACATTTTATTTCTTTAAGCCGATGTATTTCAGCTACTTTTAGTTCATGGATAATGGAAGCCGGATTATGTTTGTCTAGCATTAATCCGTCAACATCTGTTAAAATAATATATTGTGCTGCTGAAAGTGCGCCAGCTATATGGCCTGCAAACAGATCGCCGTTAATATTATAATCAAGCCCCTTTTTATCAGAAGCAATACAAGTGATTACCGGAATAAAGTCATTTTCCAATAATAATTCGATTAAGGAAGTGTCAACGCTTTCTACATCGCCCACCTGTCCTAAATCAACCAGTTCGACTTTTCCGTCTTTCATGTGTACATGCATATGTTTTTTAGCCAGAACGGTTTGTCCATCTTTCCCGGATAAACCCACAGCTTTATAACCCATTCGATTTATTATTGAAACCAGGCTTCCATTAACCTTTCCTTTCAATGCCATTTCGACATATTCCATGGCTTCAGGGGTAGTTTTTCGTAGTCCATCAACGAAATCTGATTCGATATTGGCCACTTTTAGTGTTTGTTTAATAAAGGGGCCACCACCATGAATAATCACCACCTGGTATCCTTTATCTTTCAAGGAACAGATGTTTTCCAATATCTTCAATTTAAGATTTTGATTCGTCATGGCATTTCCGCCATACTTAAATAATATTATGTTTCCTATCATTATTCGTTTTAATAGCTTATTAAAGCCAGGATTATTTATGTGACTTTTAGTTTAATGGATTCCGGCAAGCGAGCCAAAACTTCATAATTAAGTCGATCGCTTATATCGCTAAACGCACTTAGTTTTATTTCCAAGTCGCCTTGTATTCTTATAATGATTGTCTCATCACCAGCTTTGCATCAGGTAAACTCGAAATATCAGCTATAATCATATTCATATTTACAACACCTACCACATTGCATCTTTATCCTGAAATAAGTGCATGTCTAATTTCACTTAGTAAGCGGTTGTAAGCAGACGAATATCCAATTGGGAGGAGGGCCGTTTTAATGGTGGGTTGTGGAAATAGCCGTATTAAAATCCTCAGCATTTAAAAACAAAGGATTCATCCCTGTTTTTGCTTCGTGATGAATATTCGCTTTGAAATTGAGTTTTTTTTAAACATTTCCGCCAAATCAATAGATTTTTGAATTAAATTAATGAACCCTTAGAGCGTATTATAATGATTTTTATTGAGACTTGCAATTTTATTTTCAAACGGCAACCCCGTCCCACCAAAAACAAAGAAAAATCTTCGCAATTTTTTACCGTCTCACCGCCCAGCTTAAAAACTTCACAAATAATTGAATATCAACAAATTAAGCATATTATCAAATCAAAACACCCGTTTACAAACGGCTACAAACGGCTACAAACGACATTAAACGGCTATTCAACGGATAAAACTTGACTCGTCCCACATCTTTGCATCGACAGTTGATCAAACGGTTTTTGTCTGGCCGGCACGACAGGAACCTTCATTAGTTAACCTTTTAAATTACGTAAAATGAACAATCTTAGAAACAACGTTCAACTCATCGGCAACCTGGGCAAAGATGTCGAATTCAAACAATTGGACAACGGCAACGCCATCGCACGAGTGACCATTGCCACCAAAGAAATCTACAAAAAACAGGATGGTAATCATCACGTAGAAACACAATGGCACCAACTCGTCGGCTGGGGAAAAGTGGCCGAGATCATGAACGTCCTGCTCAAAAAAGGAAAGGAAGTGGCCGTAAAAGGCAAACTCACCCACCGCTCCTTCGACGACAAGGACGGCATCAAACACTTCCGCAGCGAAGTAATCGTCAATGAATTTATGTTGATGAATTGAGTTGGTTGCGGAGGCGACATCTTCGCGAAAAGCAATGGAGCGATGGCGAAAAGGTGTTATCTCTCCAACGCACAGTGTGTGAGACGACACCTTTTGCATACTCGCATTGCAGTCCCGGCGAAGATGTCACCTCACTCCTCAACGAGCAACAAGTATTAACCGGGCAGTTGCCCACAAAACAACCATTATGAAAAATAGTGTATTATTAATCGGAAACCTGGGGAAAGACCCCGAATTGAAAAAACTGGAAGGCGGAAACAGCGTCGCAAGATTCTCCCTGGCCACCAATGAGACCTTTAAAAACAACAAAGGAGAAAAGGTCACCACCACCCAATGGCACAACTGTGTACTGTGGGGCAAAACCGCGGAACTGGCCAATACCTGGCTGAAAAAGGGGAAGGAAATCGCGGCGAGAGGTAAAATTACGTACTCCAATTATGAGGACAAAAACGGGCAGGTGCGTTATACCACAGAGATCGTGGTCAACGAATTTACCATGCTGGGGGCAAAACCCGCCAATTAATGATCTGATACTCACTTAAAAGACACTTCGGGCAAAGGCATCCCCCTCCCCGAAGTGTCTCCTCATCTTTTCCCTGGACTGTTTCTAAGTATTCCAACATTGAAGCACCAAAGAATTGTAGCATTTCAGCATTGTAGCATTGTAGCATTGTAGCATTGTAGCATTGTAGCATCGCAGCATCAAAGCATCGCAGCATCAAAAATCCGCCACAAACCCGATACTCGGCAGAACCCGCCCCGTATCGCTTTGCAGCAGGGTCGTTTTATACCGCTCCGGATTGCCGGGATCGACCAGCGGAGTCAGATCTGCATTTCGCTCAACCGTCAGGTACGAAATCACCGGCACAGAAGAAGCATAGACGTTTTGGATATCCATGAACAGGGCCAGCGACCAGCGCTTAAAGTTGAATTGCTTGTCAATACGCAAATCAAGCTGATGGAAAACAGGCAATTTTTCCTGGTTCAATTTTGAATAATCCGGAATACCTCGGTGATTAATATCCCAAACAGACCGCAATCCTGAAGTCGCCTGGTCATAAGGTGTGTAAGGATTCCCCCCCGCAAAACTCCAGCGGAGCCCTGCCTGCCAGTTCTTCCCAAAAGTCTTGCCGATGGTGACCGTCCCGAAATGACGATTGTCCCAGGAAGAAGAAACCAAAGTGCCCTTCGTATCTTCAAACTGGCTTACCACAAAGCTGTAGGCGAGTGACCAGGACCAGGAATTGTGATACTTTTGTTTGATCTGGAACTCCACTCCATACGCCCTTCCTTCGGAACGCGCATCCGCCGGCTGGTCGCCCACCAGCACAAAATTTGCATTGGCATTGGCATAGGAAATGGAATCTTTTAAAAGGAATGGGTAATCCCTGTATTTTTTATAAAAACCTTCGAGCTTCAACCGATACCCGTTAGGCGTGGTGTGCTCCAGCCCGAGCCCAAGATGGTCGCTCTGCATGTATTTCAGGGCCTTCCGGTTCGTGAATTCTCCTGCCTCGGCATAAGCCATTAATATATAAGGAGGTACCTGGAAATAACGTCCCGCATTAGCGCTCAACTGCCAGGCTTTCCTGAATTGCCAGGAAAGTGCAAGCCTTGGCGACAACTGTTTTAGAGGATTTTTCATCAAATCCGAATAAGTATTACCATCCATCCGCAAACCGGCATAAAGCGAGAAGTCATCTCCTGCAAATTTTTGACTGAAGGAACCAAAAGCACCGTAGCGCACAAAATTCATCAGGCTATGGAAATTTACTTCATCCACTTCATTGGCCTTTCGGGAAATGAGGGAATATTCCCGGATATCCACCTGGTCGGATTCGAGGGCCAGGCCGTAGTTCCATTCCTTTTTGTCGCGAAAGAGCTTGTGCTCGATCCGCAATTTATTCTCGGCTTCTTTTGAAGTATAATCAAACAACCGATCCGTTTCCTCTCCGCTGTTGTTGACAAACTTCTCTGCAAAATTGTAAAAATAGTTGCGGCTCAAAACCACCGTGTAGTAGCTTTTGTCGAGGTAGTGTTTGTAAACCGCCCCGGCCGCATATACAACCTGCTTCCCTTCGGGAATATAACCGGTATTGTAGAGCAGGGACGCTGTTGGTTCAGCCCCCAGGTTAAGGGTGTATTTGTCGTAACCGGCCACCCCGGTCAAAATGAGTTCATTCTTAGAATCGAACTGGATCACCTGCTTGTACTGCACATCAGAATAAAAAGGGATGACAGGAACCCCAATGGCCTTGAGCACATGCTGGGAATAAGACTCCCTGGCAGAAAAAAGAAAAGACGATTTTTTTCCCATGGGGCCTTCCAGTAGAAATCCCCAGTCGGTGGCCCCCAAACTAAAAGAACCGCCAAAACGATCTTTTCTCCCTGCCCGCTGGTTGAACGCCATAACGCTGCTCAACGCATTACCGGCATAAGCTGGGAAGGCACTGCTGTGCAGGCTTGCACTTTCGAGCATGAGCACATTAAGCAATGCATTGGGTCCTCCACTGGTTCCCTGGACCGTAAAATGGGTGATAGACGGAATCTCAATTCCATCTAGATAAAATTTATTCTCATTGGAGGCTCCACCGCGAACGATAAGGTTATACCCAAAAGATACTTTTGGCGAAACCCCCGGTAAGGTTTTGATAAATTTGGAAACATCCAGCGTCGCCCCGGGCATGAGCATCAATTCATGGACATTGATGCGCTGGAGTGCCAAAGGGCTCTCCGAAGTGTTGCGGAAAGCTTCCGCTTTAACCACGGCCTCTTCCAGATCATTACCGATCATCTGCAATTCAAAATCTACGACGACAGGCTTGGACGATTGAGTTTGGATTTCATGCTTTACCACAGCCCCGTAACCTGTGTACGAAGCTTCTATGTTGTATAATCCGGCCGGCAACTCCAATTTGTAATACCCCGTGCTGTCGGCAACGGTCCCTTGTCCTGTTTCAGTTACCCGAATAGTGGCAAAGGGCAACGATTCGTGGTTGATGAAATTAAGTACCTTTCCCTCAATGATGGTTCCCTGGGCAAAGGAGAAATGGAGGAATAAAAAACAAAAGCCCGTAATAGCCGATATTCGTTTCATAATATGTCTGGTCTGGTTCGGGCGCAAAGGTAATTTTTCAAACTGGCTGTAAAGTCATCAAATTGTAAGGATTTAACGGTTGGCTCCGGGAATTATTTACCCCTATATTTAAAGACATCAAATTTGAATATTGATCCTCCCAAAACATTGCCTGTTTGGCCAAATAATTGTAATTTTGAGAGAGTCGCCTCTGTTGATTTTATGACATAATTTGTTCGTGCCCGGATTAGAGAACCAATCTCTTTGTCATGAAATTATTTTGTCTTAATACCATTTTTCTGCTGCTCTTCCTGTCCTGCAATGCCTCTAGGCAGAACAAAGCGGAGGCATCCATAAGTCCTTCCGAAACAGGACGGGAATCTGTTCCTGCAAACTTCACTTATTACGTATTCAACTGGCAATGGGAACCCCGTGAAAAAGCCTTTAAAGTACTTATTCCACAGGACTGGAAAATCGAAGGAGGCATCTTCCGTATCGATCCCAATACAGGAGGCGGAGCCGCCAATGCGATCGAGGCCAAACTCGATTTCATCATCAAAAAGGATGCCACGGGAAGCGTCATGACCCACTGGTTCCCGGATATGTTCTATTTCGATTCCAGGTACTCCCCCGCCGGTCAAATGGGTATGTTTCCCGTGGGAAGCAACTACAACGGCATGACGGTGTTGCCTTTTATGTCGCCTTCGCAATTTGCCGTACAGGTGGTACTGCCTTATGCCCATCCCGGTGCTACACAGGCAAAGATTACCAGTCAAAAGGATCTGCCTGAACTCGCCAGGGCCGTCAGACAGGAAGACAACATGGTCATCGAAATGGGGTTTTCCTATGCCGCATCGGTCACCACCGTGGAATACGTTGAAAAGGGAACGACTTATGAGGAAAAATTCGTGGTGGCTATTATGAACCTCGGGCAGGCCGGGGCAGGCATGTGGAAAAACCGGTACACCTATTCCATTCGCGCACCGAAAGGGGAACTGAAAGAATTCGAACCTTTATTCGCCGCCATCGGCAACTCCGTCACCCTCAACCGGCAATGGGTGATCGGCGAGGTCAGGGGGCAGATGACCCGGGCAGGCATCATGAACGCCACCCTGGAAGAGATCAACCGGATAGGACAGGAGATCACCAACCACCGCCAAAAAACGAACGAAATCATCCAAAACGATATGTACCTCAACCTCACCGGGCAGGAAGAATACGTCAACCCATATACCAATGAGATTGAGTTGGGAACCAACCTTTGGGATCACCGCTGGTCGAGCAACAGCGATTTTGTCATTTATTCCGACGATCCTAATTTCGATCCCAACCGAATTTCCGAGCTAAACCACTTTGAGTATAAAAAATCGCCCGTCCATAAACGAACCATCAAGTAAGTAAAAATATTAATACTATTCTATCCGCCTCAAAGGAGGTGGCCGCAATTGGGTAAAGCCCACAATAAAATCCTGTTTTCCAAAACATTAAACATTAACATCAAAATTCAGAATCATGAAACCTTCAGAAGATGTGATGAACAGATTTTATCAAAACACAGGCAAACTGTTCTACGCGGTTGCAGCAGCTGATAAAAAGGTTCGACCGGAAGAATATGAAAAACTGGCAGAAATCATAAAGTCAGACTGGTTACCCTTAGAGGATACCGTAGATCCGTTCGACACCGATGCGGCCTTCCAGATCGAGTTCATCTTCGACTGGCTCGAAGATGCCTGTGTTGAACCTTACGACTGTTTTGAGGAATTTAAGGAATTTAAAGATACTCACGAATACCTGTTTACCGAAGACGTCAAACAGCTGATCTGGAAAACAGCCTATGAAATCGCGTCGGCCTTTTCAAAAAGAAATAAATCCGAACTGGTTATGCTGAGCAAGCTGGCACTTTTGCTAAAGGAGGGAGACCCCGTGCTGTGAAATAACGAACCAACAAGCAGCAGGAAGGCGCAAGTTCGCATAAAAACCTTTGCGATCCTTGCGCCTTCCCTGCGCCCCCTTGCGGTTAAATTTCCATTCTATTTACTTCCTTATCAATTTTTCCAATCCGGCACTCTTCCCGGTGTCCATGGGGCATTTACTTCATCGAGTTTTTTCTCCAAAGCAGGCAATTTATTTTCTGCAATATCCCTGATCTTTTCCAGAATTGGCGGAAACTCCGCTTTTACGATCTCCAGACTCTGCTTTTGAGTACCGGTTGGTTCCGTTGTGGCCCCTGAACGACCGTAAAGCAGCTCGCTAAATTTCTTGGTGAGCGGTATTTTTGCCGGTGGTATTTCTTCCCAGCTTGCCCTGGCCGGAACACCGTCAAAAGCAAACTTGATGGCTTCGAGTTCCGTACCTAAAGCCCGTGCTTCATCCTTCAGTGCCTCTGAAGCTGCCGGGGTCGCATAAAGCGTTTGTTTGATGGTTTCGACCTTTTCGATCATTTCCTCCGTCAAACGGTCTGCTCCCTGAATCGCGGCATTCAACCGGATCAATTCATCATCAAAAGCGGTAGCCACCGCCACATTACCTTTAGGCAATGTACTGTTGTTGAGTTCTTTAACTTTAAATTCAACGGGATCCACCAGCGTTGACAATTCCCCTTCGTGCCACAGCTGGAGCCCAACCTTATAAGTTCCCGGAACCACATCTCTTCCCCCACGGCCGCCGCCGGATTTCAGGGGGTCGAATTTCTTTGTTGAAACCGGGAACGGAGCATCGTAGGAAAGATTCCACGTCAAGCGCTGGATGCCTTTTGAAGGCGCTTTTGTCATCCTGCGAATTACTTTATCACTACTGTCGTAAATGGTAAAGATCAAATGTGATTTCTCCTCATTTTCTTCCAGCTGGAGTTCCCTCCATGAAGGCTGAGGAATATACTTGCCGTCTTTAAACAATTTTTTCTCTTCTTCCTTGCGCAACTCTTTTTTCGTTTTGGGCACCTCTTTCAGGTAATAGGTAAAAGTAGCCCCGTAATCAGGATTTTCCGCCTTGAAATAAGTGGATCCCTGGTTCCCGAATTTGCTCATCTGGTCATACATCAAAGCATCCTTGACCGGGAAAATGCAGGCATCCTGTTCGGCCCATTTGTGAGAAATTTCTCTCAACGGGCTATAGTCGTCCAGGATATAAAATCCACGGCCGAAAGTGGCGATCACGAGATCATTTTCGCGTTCCTGGATGGCAATATCCTTTACAGGAATAGTAGGGATACCCGATTTCATTTGCACCCAGTGTGCTCCGCCGTTGACGGTAAAGAAAATACCGAATTCCGTTCCAACGAACAGGAGGTTTGGATTTTTGTGATCCTGTTGGATGGAATGTATACTATGGCTGACAGGTAAATCACCGTTAATAGAAGTCCACGTATGACCTTTGTCTGTACTTTTGAACAGGTAGGGTTTGAAATCATCCATTTTGATATTCGTAAAAGAAGCGAATACTACATTGGCATCGTGTTTGGAGGCCTGGATGTCAGAAACATAAGTATATTGAGGCACTCCGGGGAATGACTTCACCTGGTGCCAGGTGGCACCATTGTTTTCCGTTACGGAAATGACCCCGTCATCGGTACCGGCATACAATAACCCTTCCTGAACAGGGGATTCATTGAGCGAAACGATGGTACCCCATTGTGAGGTGGAAACGTGTTTCACCAGGGCATCCGGGCTCCAGTATTTATCCATAAATTTCAAACTGTCCCGATCGACCATAGCCGTGAGATCTTCACTGATGACCTGCCATGAGTTTCCTCGGTCATCACTGCGAAATACCTTATTGGCCGAGCAATATAACCGCGTGGGAGAATGCGGGCTTACGAATAAAGGCGTATCCCAGTTCCACTTATAAGCCAATTCGTCTTTTCTTTCCCGGGGTTTTATATCTTCGGTCGTTCCGCTTTTTCTATCATAGCGGAACATATTTCCATACTGGTATTCCGAATAAACAATATCGGGATTTCCCGGCTCTGTAGCCTGCCAGAATCCATCGCCGCCCACCGTACGGATCCAGTCGTCATTGGTTGCTCCCTGTCTGTACAATGTGCGGGAAGGCCCTCCCATGGAATTATTATCCTGTGTACCGCCATAAACATTGTAAAAGGGTTCGTCATCATCAACAGCTACACGGTAGAACTGGGTAATGGGAAGATTTTCCTTGAAGTCCCAGTTATCACCCATATCATAAGTTTCATAAATTCCACCGTCCCCACCGATAAGCAGGTGGTTGGTATTGGCCGGATCAATCCAAAGAGCGTGATCATCGACGTGGCGGTTATTGTTGCCAATATTATTCCACGTTTTACCACCATCCAGGGTAACCTTTGACCGGGTCTCTGTACAGTAAACTTTATCCACATCAACAGGATCGCAATAAATCTCGTTGTAATATTGTCCGCTGCTGTAATAACTGCTCATTCTCTTCCAGCTTTCTCCTTTATCGGTAGAGCGATAGGTACCTCCCTTGTCTTCCGCTGCTTCCACCGTCAGGTAAACCACGTTGGGATCCACCGGAGAAACATCAATACCCATTCCTCCCAGGTCAACTTTGGGAAGGCCCTTCATGATCTTATTCCAGGTTTCCCCTCCGTCGGTACTTTTATAAACAGCGGATTCGGGTCCGCCCCCTATTTTACCGTAATGGTGACGGCGGCGCTGTTCGGAAGTGGCGTACATGATGTTCGGATTTGATGGATCCATGATCACATTGTTTACGCCGGTATTTTCACTGATCTCGATCACCTTTTTCCAGGTTTTTCCACCATCTGTGGTTTTGTACAACCCGCGGTCGCCGCCGGGGCCCCACATGGATCCCTCACAGGCCACGAAGACGATGTCCCCGTTTTCAGGATGGATCACAATGCCCCCAATCTGCCGGGAATCTTTAAGTCCCATATTCTTGAAAGAACTCCCGCCATCTACTGATTTGTAAACGCCATCTCCATACCCGGTGGCTCGCTGGTGGTTATTTTCTCCCGTTCCCACCCAAACGGTATTGGGATTTCCCGGGTCGTACTCAACCACTCCAATGGAGTAAGAGCCGTAATTGTCAAAAACGGGTTTCCAGGTGGTTCCGTTGTTTTCCGTTTTCCAGACATTGCCGCTGGCAACACCGACGAAATATTCGGTAGAATTTTTGGGATTGACAGCAAAGTCTGCAATACGGCCCGATGCCCAGGCCGGCCCGATACCGCGCCATTTAAGCCCCCCGACAAGTGCACCATTGATAATGGTGTCCTTAGGGGTTTGAGCCTTTTCTTCTTTGTCTTTGGTTTTGCCTTTTTTCTGGGCGAAGGATTGATTAGGAAGACATACTGCCAGGCTCAAAAAGAGCAGGAGTGTCCATTTAGGAAAGCTATTTTTCATGTTTAAATCGTTTGTAACAAGAACAACCAAAGAAAGGAAAATGAAAAGTATGTAAGATCAAATTATTCATTTCTCCAAAGTCCTCCTTGTTGGTTTTCGAAAGAAAGAGGCCTAATTTAGTTATAATATTTAATTTGACAAAGGGAATGAAATGAACATTCACTTTTTTGAATATATTGAACTTTAAAAGCCGGGGCTTAAAAGGAGGAAACCCATTTTCAACTATTTTGAATTGACAGGACTGATGTTTCAATTGGCTAAATATTCCTTGACATTATGGAGGGATTCCTCCCGTTTACAGGCAAGAGTTACAATGTTTTTGAAAAGCATATTTCGGGATTCTCCTTTTTTAATGTGCAACCCGGAATCGATCAACATGCGGGAATCTTTGGAGGTTGATCTCGCAAACCCAGCTAAGTCGAAATTCACAGATTCGATGCCAATGCGGACATCAATCCCAATCCAACAGGTATCCCGAACATGAACTGTCCTGAAATTTATCAGGAGCAGTTTATCCCCTTTCAAAAACGAACTGCCTGGATATTTATCCGGGAAGTTTTTTTTGTATTAAAGCTTCCTTTTCACCTCATAGTCGGTCAAGATTTGCATTTAAAAGCCGAAATTTCCTGAAATTAAGCGCATAAATATAATTAAGGCTTATGCGAATTTTATAAAATTTTAATTTATTGTCAAATATTGATTACAAATATTTAGTCGT